>CAZTKB010000001.1:0-53649 GCA_964614125.1 uncultured Desulfobacterales bacterium
TTGACGATTTCGGAATCCACTGTCAGACGACCGTTTCTGATCCATCCCAACACGGTTTCCAACTGGTGAGACAAATTCCGGATATTCACGAGCCCAATAAATCCGGCCCCACCCTTGATCGAATGAACCGCGCGAAACACCTTGTTCACCAAATCCCGATCGATTGCGGCGACGTTTTTTTCCATCGCCAGAAAATCGGATTCCATTGTGGACAAATGTTCCGTCGCTTCTTCGATAAAAGCGGAAAACAGATCGTCGTGGTTTTCTGACATCGTTGGATCCCGATTCTCAGGCCGGATAGCCGGTGATTTTTCGAATCCGCCGGTACAGCGGTTTCAGCTTTGCGTACATTTTCTGATATACATGGCGATACAACTCATCATAGACGGCGTGCGCCTGCATATTAGGTTCAAACACCGATCCGATACGAGTCATCCGATGCACGGCTGTTTCGAAATCTCGATGCAACCCTAACCCCACCGCAACCACCATGGCCGCCCCCAACCCGGAAGTCTCATACAGCATGGGTCGGGCCGCCGGAAGTCCGAAAATATCCGCGGTCAGCTGCATGGCGCTGGAGCTTTGCGATCCTCCTCCCGATACCCGAAGCCCGGTGATGGGAATCCGGGTTTTTTTTTCGATGCGTTCCTTTCCCTCCCGAAGCGCATAAGCCAATCCCTCCAGGATGGATCGATACAAATGGGCGCGGGAATGAACGTCACCGAAACCGATGACAGCCCCTTTGGCCTCCGGCCCGGGTAATTTGAGACCGGGTGACCAGTATGGCTGGAGCATCAGTCCCATAGATCCGGGAGGAACACTTTGAACCAGCTTTTCGAACAATTCTTCCGGGGCTTGGCGGTTTTCCATGGCCATCTGCGTTTCGGGATGTCCGAATTCCTCCTTGAACCAACTCACCATCCAGTAACCCCGATAAATCTGTACCTCCAAAGTATAACGCCCGGGTACGGCCGAGGGGTACGGAGGAAGTAGCCGGATTGCCTCGATATACCGTTCATGCGTGACATTGATGGTCGCCGTGGTACCGTAGCTCAAGCACCCGATGGATGGATCGAAACTGCCGGATCCGAGGACCTCACAGGCTTTGTCCGCAGCTGCCGCGATCAACGGAAGCCCTTTCGGAATGCCGGTCTGTTCGGACGCCGAAGCAGTAATCCGACCGAGGGAAGTCGCAGGCATGACCAGTTCCGGAAGAAGAGAAGGATCGATCGGAAGGCAAAGCCATTTCCAGTTCCACCTATGTGCCCACCGAAACCGTTTGAAATCGAAAGGCAGATACCCCACCTGGCATCCGATGGAATCCACGAACTCCCCCACCAGGCGGTAGCTGAGAAATCCAGTCAACAACAGGTATTTATACGTGGCCCGCCATATATCCGGCTGGTAGGCGGAAATCCAGTTGGCTTCTGCTTCGGACTGAAAATAGGCGATGGTTTCCCGAAGTCCGGCCAGGCGGAACAATAACCCCCATGGGCCCGGAATGAACCGCTGGTGAAGCGTTCTTCGCTGGTCAAGCCAGACAATGGCCGGCCGGACCGGATTGCCGGAAGAATCGACATTTACGACAGTACCCCGCTGGCCGGTCAATCCCACGCCCGCAATCCGGTCCGCCTTCACCCCTTGATGCCACAGCGCCCGGCAGGTACGACACAGCGCCTGCCAGAAAACCTCGGGATCCTGTTCCGCCCATCCGGGCTGCGGGGAATCATAGGGAGGAAAGCGGGTTTTCTCCACCGCCACCAGATTCCCCTCCCCGTCGAACACCATTCCTTTCAGGCTCTGGGTCCCGCAGTCGATCGATAGAATCAGGTCTGAACAGCTCATGGTCCTCCTCAACCGTGGGGTGGGGGTACCAGCACGCTCGGCAGCCTCTGTAGGCATTTCCGGTTACCCGCTGAAATCCGGGGTATTCCTTCTCCGGCCCCTGGGAAATAATGATTGAAAACTTATTGGATATCAAATATAAAAATCCATATCGGCTGCTTTTTGGGTCACAGGGATCTTCCCGGGGCAAGCCGCGGTCTCACTTCCCGGATAGCATGTGGTGAATTCTCCTGATTGCCAAACCTCTTCCAATCCGTTCAACCGCTTGATCGACGAGTATATCAATTTCCTTACCGTCGAAAAAGGGCTTTCCAATCAAACCCTTGCCTCATACAGCGCGGATCTGGACCGTTTTGCGGCCCATCTGGAAACCAACGAAATTCAGGACATCGGCCGTGCGGATACCGAAACCTTGCTGCGGCATTTGATTCATCTGCGAGAGTCAGGCCTTTCCCCCCGGTCCCGGGCCAGGCATCTGGTCAGCATCCGGGGATTTTTCCGATTTTTGGTTCAGGAACACTATCTCGATCAAGACCCTTCCCAACTCGTGGAATTCCCCAAAATCGGCCTTCACCTCCCCGATGCCTTATCCACGGAGGAGGTCGACCGCCTGCTCTCCACTCCGGATTCCAGCACCACGACCGGCGCCCGGAATTCCGCCATGATGGAACTGATGTATGCGGCGGGATTACGGGTCTCCGAGCTGATTCATCTGAAAATCTACGATGTCAATCTGGAGGCGGGATTTGTCCGGGCTTCGGGAAAAGGCTCCCGGGAACGGGTGGTTCCAATCGGCGATCGTGCCCAGACAGCCATCGAATATTATCGCAGCCAGATCCGGCCCCGAATGCTCTCCGGCAACTCCAGCCCGACCTTGTTCGTTGCACGCGCCGGTCGGCCGATGAGTCGGCAGGGCTTTTGGAAGATCATTCAGCAGGCAGCCTTAAAGGCCGATATCGTCAAAACTGTCACGCCCCATACTCTCCGGCATTCCTTTGCCACTCATCTGATCGAAGGCGGCGCGGATCTCCGATCCGTACAGCTCATGCTCGGGCATGCGGATATTTCCACCACCCAGATCTACACCCATATCACCCGGGATCGTCTCAAACAGATCCATACCGCCTGTCATCCTCGCGGCTGAATTCAAGCCGTCCCCCCAATTGGTGAAATGGTTTCCGGAGTGCGGATCATTTTGATCCGGAAAGGGATGAGGATCCCGCGCAGCCGTCAAATTTTCTTGCTCCGGTATCCTTTTTTGGTTAGTAATCAGATGGAGCGAAAAAATTCCGGTTTTCGCCTCCTTTGTCCAACCACCCTTCCCGGAATGCGGAGGGAACACCCTATGAACTGCCCCGAACTACCGAAACTCAAAAACGACCGCACCAGCCTCCAGGAATCCATCTGTCGCCATATCCGATATTCCATCGGCAAGCGGCCGGATCAATCCACCACCAAGGATGTCTACCTGGCACTGACATACGCGATTCGGGACCGCCTGATCGAAAAACTGATGGAAACCGAAGACCGGTACCAACAGAACCAGACCAAGCGGGTGTATTATCTGTCCATGGAATTTCTGATCGGCCGATCCTTGGGGAACTCCCTGGTCAACCTGGGCATCACCGAAGAATGCCGGATTGCATTACAAGATCTGGGTTTCGACCTCGATGAGGTTAGAAACCAGGAAGCCGACGCTGCACTGGGGAACGGCGGATTGGGAAGGCTGGCGGCATGTTTTTTGGATTCCATGGCCACTCTCGGCATCCCCGGGTTCGGATACGGCATCTACTACGAGTACGGCCTGTTCCGGCAAGAGATTGAGAACGGGCATCAGAAGGAAAAGCCGGATCACTGGATATCCCATGCCGGAGCTCTCCAAATCGAGCGTCCGGATCAGGCTTGCATCATTCCCTTATACGGCCGGATCGAACACGGCCAGGACATGAACGGCAACTACAACCCCATGTGGCTGGACTGGCGGGTAATCATCGGCATTCCCCACGACATACCGGTTCCCGGGTATGGCGGACACAGTACCAACTACCTCCGGCTCTATTCAGCCACAGCCTCTTCCGACTTTGATATCCAGATTTTCAATACCGGCGACTATTTCAAAGCCGTGGAGCAGAAAATCGGGTCGGAAAACATTTCCAAAATTCTCTATCCCAGCGACACCATCGATACCGGTAAAGAACTTCGGCTCATTCAAGAGTATTTTCTGGTTGCCTGCTCTCTACGGGATATCCTTCGCCGATTTCAGGAAAGCCATGATTCGATGGAGCTGCTCCCGGAAAAAGTCCAGATCCAGTTGAATGATACCCATCCCTCGCTGGCCGTGGTGGAACTCATGCGCATTCTGGTGGATGAGCAAGCCATCGAATGGGAAAAAGCCTGGGACATCACCCAGCGGACCCTGGCCTACACCAACCACACCCTGCTGGCCGAAGCGTTGGAAAAATGGCCGGTACACCTGATCGAGCATGTGTTGCCTAGGCACATGCAAATCATATATGAAATCAACTTCCGGTTTCTCAAGGAAGTATCTTCCCGATGGCCGGGAGACACGGACCGTCAGATCCGCATGTCCCTGATTGGAGAAACCCCGGAAAAACATGTCCGTATGTCGCACCTGGCAATCGTTGGTTCTCACTCCACCAATGGGGTTTCCGCTCTCCATACCCAGTTACTCAAATCTTCCCTGGCATCGGATTTCCACGATATGTGGCCGGAGCGTTTCAACAACAAAACCAATGGAATCACCCAAAGACGCTGGCTGCTGAAAGCGAACCCTCCTCTTGCCGATCTCTTGAACCAAACCATCGGAGATGCCTGGATCACCCATCTGGAACACCTCAAGAGACTGGAATCCCTTGCCGACGACCCCTCGTTTCAGGACGCGTTTCTACAAGTCAAGCGGGAAAACAAGGTACGCCTGGCAAAAATCATTTTCGAATCCACCCGGGTTCGGGTTCTTCCGGATTCCATCTTTGACATTCATGCCAAACGAATTCATGAATACAAACGGCAGCTGTTGAATGTCATGCACATCATCCACCAATACCTGGGGATCATCGAGGACGGAAGGGTTCTTCAACACCCCAAAACCTATATTTTCGCGGGGAAAGCGGCCCCCGGATACTGGGCGGCCAAACAGCTGATCAAGCTGATTCACAATGTGAGCCACATCGTCAACCGGGACCCCAGGACCAGCGACATGCTCAAGGTGGTTTTCATTCCGGATTACCGGGTATCTCTTGCGGAAAAGATCATTCCGGCCGCGGATATCAGTGAACAGATTTCCACCGCCGGCAAGGAGGCCTCCGGTACCGGGAACATGAAGTTCGCGCTGAACGGCGCACTGACGGTCGGAACCCTGGATGGCGCCAATATTGAGATGCGAACGGAGTTTGGAAAGGAAAATATTTATATTTTCGGCTTGACCGCTTCCGAAATCGCCGAGCTGCGGACCAGCGGATCTTACCGCCCCCTGGATTACTACCTGACCAACGACAGCATCCGGAGGGTGATGGACTCATTATGGGATAACCGCTTCTGTGCCCACGAACCCGGCCTGTTCCGCTGGATCTATTATCATATTCTGGAAAAAGGGGATGAATACTTTCATCTGGCTGATTTCCCATCCTATATTCAAATACAGGAAACCGTTCAAAATGACTACGGCGATCGACGGAAATGGCTGCGGAAAGCCATTCTCAACATCGCTGGAACCGGCTATTTTTCCAGCGATCGGACCATATCCGAATATGCCCGGGACATCTGGGACATTCAGCCCGTTGTTTGATCCGCCAGGTTCCGGATAAAAAGATGGAATAGAGTTTTACGTGTTAAAATAAGCTACCGGCCTTTTTGCCGGAAAGACGGAGCGGGGGTGGCTTGTCCCACCTTTTCCCAGGGAAAGCGGGACAGGCCACCCGGGACGGCGGGCCAGCCTGCCAGCAGCCTTGCCGGAAGGCTTTACAGCCTTTCAGCCAACAAGTCGGAACAGGACAGCACTGCGTTGAGGAAGTCACGGCCGACCTGCGGGAAATGATTGACGAAATCCCATATTTCCGGCATATTTCCATTGTTATGACAACATAACCCGAGAACATCCAACCGGAAGAATCATGACAACACCATCCGAACCGCATTCTCATCCGATCACCCTCTTGGGCCGTTTCGTCATCCAACCGATCGACGAAATCGGGAGAATGACCATTTTTCTACTCCATGGCCTGATTCACATGTTTTCCTGGCCGATTCAGATCGGGAAAATTGTGGAACAGGTATATTTTATCGGTACGAAATCGATCTTCGTGATTTCCCTGACCGGCGCATTCACCGGCATGGTCCTGGGATTGCAAGGCTATTATACCCTGGTCAAGTTTGGATCCGAAGGCCTTCTGGGAGCCGCCGTGGCCCTGACCCTCATCCGGGAAATGGGGCCGGTGCTGACCGCCATCATGGTCATCGGGCGAGCCGGATCGGCCATGGCCGCAGAAATCGGGATCATGCGGATATCCGAGCAGATCGATGCGCTGGAAACCATGGATATCAATCCGATCCGATACCTGGTCAGCCCCAGAATCGCCGGGTCGCTCATCAGCTTTCCGCTTTTGACCGCATTGTTCGATGTGATCGGCATCATCGGAGGATATTTTACCGGATCCCTCTTATTGGGAATCAACCCGGGAATATATTTTTCCCGTGTGGAATCCAGTGTGGTCATGGCCGACATCACCGGAGGATTCATCAAATCCGTCGTCTTTGCTGTGATTGTTGTCACGGTCTGCTGTTTTCAAGGATACATGACCCATACGCGTCCGGAAGGTTTCGGATCCAAAGGAGTAAGCCTGTCAACGACATCGGCCGTGGTTACCTCCTGCGTATTGATACTCATATCGGACTATGTATTGACTTCCTTTTTGCTCTAGGCTGCCATGACCGAACCCATCATCCAATTCGATCAAGTTTACAAATCCTTTGGAAACACCCATGTGTTGAACGGAGTGAACCTCTGTATCTATCAGGGGGAAATCACCACCATCATCGGCAAAAGCGGGGAAGGCAAAAGTGTCCTGTTGAAACATATTGTCGGTTTGCTGGAGCCCGACTCCGGAACCATCTATTATCAGGGGCAATCCATCCATTCCCTGGGCCGGAGGCAACGCCAGGCCATCAAGCGGAAATTCAGTTATATGTTTCAGAGCACGGCTCTGTTCGATTCTTTGACCGTGAATGAAAACATCGCTTTGCCCTTACAGGAACGATCACAACTGCCGGAAGAGGAAATCCGGAAACGCGTAGGACTCCGAATGGAGCAGCTCGATCTGGCGGAAACCGGTGACAAATATCCCTCCCAGCTTTCCGGAGGAATGAAAAAGCGCGTGGCCTTGGCCAGGGCGTTGGTCACGGATCCCGAAATCATCCTGTTCGATGAGCCAACCACCGGCCTGGATCCGATTCGTAAAAACGCCGTACACAGCATGATTTCCAACTACCAGAAAAAATTTGGCTTTACCGGAATTCTGGTCAGCCATGAAATTCCGGATGTATTCTATATCTCGCAGCGGATCGCCATGTTGGATCAAGGGAAAATCGTTTTCGAAGGCGGACCCAACGAGCTGCAACGTCTCCCGGATCCGGAAATCCAGAAATTCGTCCGGGGTATGGAACGAAAAAATGAGGATCTTACCGGAATCGCGCATCAACCGATTGTTGAAAAACGGTTTCAGCAGGAAATGGCCCGGCTTCAGAACCACCGCATCGATTTTTCCATCATCTTGTTTACTTTCGATAACCTGGATGAGATCAACCATCATATCGGATATATCGCCGGGCAAACCGCCATGAAGAATTTCGTAACCCTCATTCATCCCTATCTGGGAATAACAGATTCCTGTTCCCGGTGCGGCCTGAACCGCCTGGTGGTGATGCTCTCCAATACAAACACCGAGGGTGCCAGGCAATTCTGCGAACGATTATCCACTGAGATCCGGGGCAAGGACCTGATAGACATCCAACCCTACCCCGGGTTCTGCCTCGAAATCCGTACCGGCTTCGCCCAAGCGTCTAGTAATACCAGCTTGGATGAGTTGCTTCAAGCCGCGGAATCGAGCATGAATACCTTTTATGAATTCAAAATCTGTTGAGATGGACGGAATAGGACATGATGAAGAGAACAACCGTGGAAACCGCTGTGGGAGTCTTCATGCTGATCGGAATCCTCTGCGTAGGATACCTGACCATCAAACTGGGGAAAATGGAATTACTGGGTGAAAACTATTATATCGTGAACGCTCGGTTTCAAAATGCCACCGGAGTCAAGGCCGGTTCCCAAGTCGAGATTTCGGGTGTCCAAGTAGGCCAAGTGGAGCGAATCAGCCTGGACCCGGAGCGTCAGGTGGCTCTGATCCGAATGAAAATCAACAAAGACGTCACGCTGAGCGACGACGTGATCGCCTCGGTTAAAACCGCCGGACTGATCGGTGACCGGTATATCAAGTTATCTCCGGGCGGATCGGAGGAGCTTTTGAAAAATGGGGACACCATTACGGAAACCGAGTCCGCATTGGATATCGAGGAACTGGTCAGCAAATACGTTTTCGGAGGAGTCAAATAGAAGATACCGCGACCCGAACCGGGATGTTTTTTTTCAATCCCAGGATATCGGCCGCGCTTCCGGAATTCACGGCGACTTCCAGATATCCCCGGCTCCCGATCAGGGCCAGCGGCCGGCCGATGCCCACCAGTCCATAGCATTCCACCATTCCGGATAACTTGGTGCCGCCCACCAGAATATCCAGGCGCTCCGGGAATTCTTCCGGGAACTGATTCTGCAGACAGGTCAAAGAAATATTGGTAATCCCATTCCCAAACCGATCAATCGTTACGACACGTCCATGGATTTGGCCATCTTCGTCGATGCGAGGATAAATATCCGGAAGACGGACCAGATCATCCCTTCTCATCCGGGGGCCCAGCCGTTCCCAGGCTGTTCCGGATGCCAACCGGGCAGCTACGGGTGCCAGGATATCCCGTCCGTGAAAAGTCCGGTGAACAGACGGCAAAAAAAAGGAAATATCGGTGACTTCCACTGCGCTCTCAAATTCCTCGGAATCCACCAACCAAGTTAAGGTGCCGTTGTCTGGAGCCAGGAAAAAATGCCCTCCGCAGGATACCGCCATGATTTTCCGGTCGGTTCCCACCCCCGGATCCACGACGACAACATGAACGGTTCCCGCAGGAAAGTACGGATATGCGGCAAAAATCAGAAAAGCGGCCGCCTCGATGTCTTGGGGATCGATCCCGTGGCTGAGATCCACGATCCGCGCGTCCGGCAGGATGGACAGGATAACTCCTTTCATCTCACCGACATATTCGTCCCGGAGGCCGAAATCCGTCAACAAGGTAATTACGCCGGAAATTCGAGATCGGTCTGGCATAATTTCTCCGGAATGGCACATCCCAGATGACGGTAGGCGTCCAACGCCGCGCGCCTACCCGCCGATGTACGCAGGATCATTCCAATTTTTAAAAGGTAGGGCTCCACCACATCGACCAAGGTATCGGTTTCTTCCTGCAAAGTGGCCGCGATCGCCTCGATACCGACAGGCCCGCCGTTATAGAAATCGATCACCGTCCGAATGTATCTCCGATCGAGAGATGTCAACCCGGCACGATCCACCCCTTCCAGATCCAAGGCGGCCAGCACCACTTCCCTGGTAATCACACCCGCGGCCCGGACCTGAGCATAATCCCGGACACGTTTCAGCAGCCGGTTCACGATCCGAGGGGTTCCCCGTGACCGGTTTGAGAGTTCCCGAGCGGCGTCGGGATGGATCGTGACTCCCAAGAGCGCAGCAGAACGGAGAAGAATTCGAACCAGATCCTCCTGATGATAAAAATCCAGACTCCGGAAAATTCCAAAGCGGTCCCGCAAGGGAGCGGAAAGCAATCCGACCCGCGTGGTCGCGCCGACTAACGTGAAACGCTCCAGTCGGATCCGGTGGCTTCGGGCATGGGCACCCTTGTCGAACACGAAATCAACGGCGAAATCCTCCATGGCCGGATACAGAAATTCTTCCACGGTTTTGGGAATCCGGTGAATTTCATCGATGAACAGGACGTCGCCCCTTTTCAAATGGGTCAGGATTCCGATCAGATCCCCTCCCTTTTCCAAAACCGGCCCGGAACTGACCGTCAGATTCCCCCCCATTTCATTGGCGATGATATGGGCGAGCGTCGTCTTGCCCAAACCCGGAGGCCCATGGAACAGAATATGATCCAGCGGCTCCCGTCGCATCTTGGCGGCCTGTATGGCAATTTTTAGAGTCTCGACCGTTTCCGCCTGCCCGACATACTCGTCAAGCCTTTCCGGCCTCAGGGAAAGAATCTCGGGAACTTCATCCAGCGGTTGGCAGATTCCGTCTACCAGCATCCGATCTTCTGGTAAATCTTTCACCTCTCTGTTCATCAGTCGGTTTTACCTCGAAATATTTCTTCCAGCAGTTCTTCGGGCGAGGCAATAGTAGGATTGCGATGAAAGGCCTCCATCACCATCCGTCTGGCGTCCGTCGGTTTATGGCCGAGCTGTTCGACCAAGACCTCCAAGACAGGTTTTTCCATGTCCCCAGATAATGCATTCAACGAAGATTCCAGTGCCGCCTGCCCGGAAAACTTTTCCACCTTTCCTTTCAACGTCGCGATGATTTTCTGGGCGGTGCGGTTTCCGATACCTTTCAATCGCATGAGGGTGGAGATATCGTTTCGTTCGATCGCGGAGGCGATGGCACTCATTGGAAGCGTCATGGCCTTCACCCCCTTGATCGGACCAATGTCCTCCACGGAAATGAAATATTGAAAGAATTCCTTTTCCATGCGATCACAAAATCCGATCAATACCGGCTTGGGCTGTCTTTCCGTCTGCTGGTAATAAATATACAGAGACAAGGGATCCCCGATGTTTTTGGAATGGAGACTCTCCATCACAATGGTGGGCAAAAGAACCTCGTATCCAATCTGATTGGCGAGAATCAGAACGCGGTCCTCCTGTTTATCCAGGAGTTTTCCTTCGATATAACCGATCATGGCAGTGGGTATCCGAAAGAGAGGGTCTTACCGTTCATCCATATCGTAGAAGCCCGATCAGGGCCAGCCCCAATGCGTCCGAGGCATGATCAGGTCGTATCGGGCTGGTCATGCCTAGAAGGGAGCGTACCGATTTTTCGATCTGTATTTTCGAGGCATTCCCGTTTCCGGTGAGAATCTGCTTGGCTTCCCGAGCCGGGATTTCACGAACCGGAACCTGGTGCAAAGAAGCGGCCAGAAGGATCACACCACAAACTTTTCCCAAGCTGATAGCGGATTTCGGATATTTATCGAGAATAAAAATATCCTCCATCACCATCATGTCCGGTTGTTCGTGCTGTAAAAAAAGTTGAAAATCCGAGAAGATCTGCCTCAGCCGGTCCGGAAGTGAAGACTGGGGTGAGGTTCGGATCATGTCAAAGTCGAATCGATGGATTTGAAAACCGTTTCCGCATACAATTCCAATACCGGTCTGAGCCAGTCCGGGATCCACACCGAGGATGGTTTTCATGCCATCACCCGAGGTGTCCGCAAACCCGCCAGACCTCTGGAATCACGGCCCTTCCAGCTTCTGCTTGGCAATTTTGGTTTCACTGGAATTGGGATATTTGTTGATCAGTTCTTTTAAAACCAAACGTCCATTGGCTTTATCCCCGAGATTAAAAAAGGAAAACCCCTGTTTGAGCAACGCTGCCTGAATTTTATTTCCTTTGGGATAGTTTTCAATGACTTTCTGGTACTCGAGGATGGCTTTTTCATACCATTTCTGTTTGTAATACACTTCTCCGATCCAGAATTGAGCGGCATCCGCGCTGGGAGCCTTGGGAAAACGCTTCAAATAGTTCTGAAATTCCTCCCGGGCCGCATCCAACTCCCCGTTATCAAACAAAGATTTCGCCCTGGCATACGATTCGCTCTCGGAAAGAGGGGCTTCCTGGGTTGATTCCGGCTTGATGCGGGCGGCTTCGGCACCCGGCTTGGCTGAAGCCGGTTTCTTCGCCGCTGACAGGTTCAGGTATTCCTCGATGCGGAACAACCGTTCCTTTACGGCATTCATCTCCTGTTCCATCGATTCCATTTGAGCCGATAAATCCCCTTCAGAGCCGGAGGCCATGCGCTGCTGCTCCAGGTTGTATTCCCGCACCTCCATCCTGCCGTTCAATTTCTGGATATCTTCCTTCAAGCGATCGACAGCGGCAAACAACTCCGCCGACTGTCCCCGGATCTGCTGATCCTGTTCGACTTGGGACTTTCGAAAATCCTCCATACGGGTTTGAAATTGTTCCCTACTCTTTTCAGATTCGAAATACCGTCGTTCCATACCGGAAAGACGGGCGTCCACCGTGGAAAGATCCGTGGTGGTCGCACATCCTCCAATCAGGAGGGTTCCTACTGCGAATAGCCCGATGGTGGTAAGATATAGGGATTTCATGGGAGCCTCATGATACCTGAGTTGATCGGTTCATCTTTTTACCATGCCAACCGGACATTCCGAGTCATTCCCGGTGGATTTCCGGTAAAGCCGGTTTCATCAAAAAAGGCAGGCAGCCCTCCAACGGGTGCTGCCTGCCTTTGACGGACCACGCTGAAACAATTCAGCAGAACGCTGTCATTATTTAATCACAAAATGCGCTCTTCTGTTTTTGGCATACGCTTCTTCGGTCTTTCCCGGATCGATCGGTCTTTCCTTGCCGTAGCTGATCGTTGTCATGCCAGAGGCCGGAATGCCCAGGTTGACCAAAAACGCCTTGGCGGCTTCGGCACGGCGCTCTCCGAGAGCCAAGTTGTAGGCCACGGTGCCTCGTTCATCACAATGCCCTTCGATGATCACGGCGACATTCGGATTTTTTTTCATCCAATCGGCCTTGCTCTTCAGAACGCTCTGGGCGGTTGAATCCAGAACGGAACTGTCGAATGCGAAATGAACATTTTCGTTCATGAACTTGTTCCGGGCGGCAAGGGCTTCCCGTTTGGCGGCCTCTTCCTTCAGCCGGGCTTCTTCCAGAGCCCGCTGCCGCGCTTCTTCTTCCAGCCGGGCCTTTTCCGCGGCCCGTTTTGCGGCATCGTCATCCGCTTTGGAAACGGAAGCATCCGCCTTGACCGCTTTTTTTGCACAGGAAGCCGTCAACAACAACCCGGGCAACACAAACAACATCGCTACTACAACCCAAATCCGTTTCTTCATTTTCCTTCCTCCTTAGTTAAAACAATTAGTTCGTCACATTAGGTGACCATTTAGGTTCAGACTGCTGTCCGGACAGATCAACCAACCGCCGCTGATCCGTTCCGAAGGCAGTCATCACATAAATCCGGGATATTCCTTCGCGCGTGGTACTGAACACAATCATGCTGCCGTCGGGCGACCAGGATGGCGATTCGTTGTCCCCATTTCCGTGGGTCAGCTGGACTGCTCCGCTACCGTTAGGTTGAATAACAACAATGTTAAACACATTTTTTTCCAGACTGGTATAAACGATCTTATCCCCTTTCGGAGACCACTCCGGCTGGGTATTGTTGTTTCCGTAAAAAGTCAGGCGATCCACCTTTCCGGACCCAAGGTCCTGAATATAAATCTGGGGAGATCCGGCTCTACGCGAAACAAAAGCCATTTTTTTACCGTCCGGCGAAAACGTGGGCGACACATCAATCCCCGGCGAATCGCTTATTTTATTAATGATTTTTCCATTTCCGGTCAACAAATATATTTCAGGATCGCCGGAAAAAGACAAGGTAGCGGCCAATTCCGCCCGGCCAGGAACCCAGGCCGGGGAAATGGCCATGCCTTTTTTTTCGACGACGGATATCCGGCTGTCTTCCAAACCCTGAATATAGAGATCCGGTTTTCCTCCGGCATAGGAGGTATAGGCGACATAGCGGCCGTCTGGGGAAAGGGCGGGGGAAAGATTGATACTCTTGTTGTTGGTAACCTGTCTGACCCCGGTGCCATCGAAATCGGAAATGAAGATCTCCTTAACCCCACCTCCCACGGTGGATACAAAGGTGATTCGGCTGTCAAACATTCCGGGGTTTCCAATCAACAAGGTCATGATCTCCGCGCAGAATTTCCGGATGATTTTCCGAAGATCCTCCGGTTGACCGCTGTATTTTTTTCCGATCAACTGGTGCTCACTGATGGTATCGAACAACCGAAGCTCGATGTCCAGCTGGTCTGCCTGGCTCCATACCGCTCCCGTAACCAGAAATTCGGCGCCGGCTGTTTTCCATGCCGGGTATTTGGGAACCGCGATATCCTGGCTTCCGGGATCGATCAGATAGGCTTCCCGGTCGATGACCTTGAAATATCCGGTAAACGATAAAAAACCGGACATCAGCCCGGATCCGGACTCCGACATCCGGTTCTCGTCGGTATTGCCCGACATGGAGCGAAAAAACGGAATCGCGATGGGAATTTTTTTCATCATCGGATTGCTGATATCGATATAGTCGTATTTTCCGGCGCCGAAAACCGCGGCGGCTTTAACCAGTACCAGTAACACGACCACGAAAATCAGTCGACAACGGGAATCATTCATATTTCGGTTTCACTCATCCTCTCTTCAGACCCGCCGGCGTAAAGACCAGGCCCACTTCGTAATACGGCCGGTTGTACTCCCGGGGAAGGGGAGGAAGCGGGCTGGATTTCTTCACTGCTTTGAAAGCCGACTCATCAAAAAAAGAATTTCCGGATTTCTTTTCAAACAGAACATCGGCGACCTCCCCATTGGCCAGGATCTTGATTACCAAAATCGCCTGCAAATCCGATTTGCCTCCGGCCAACTGTTCGTTATAAAACCAGTTCTTTTCGATGTTCCCGGCAATATGCGCCTTGTAAAAATCCATGGCGCTCATCGCCTGAAGTCCGGCACCCGCAATTCCGGTGGCGGAATCCCCGCCTTGTCCCCCCGCCTGGTTGACGTTCGAAAGAACACCGCCCCGGACGGCCTCCTGTTTCTCCACGGAAGCTCGAATCCGGTCCATCGTAGATTGTAGGGGATCCGGCGGCGTATCCTTCACCTTTTTCTCGATCTGGGCCAGAGCCTGCTTCAGGGACTGATCCGCGGAAAACGTCTCTTTTTTCAGGGATGTTTTTTCCTTGGCCTTTTCCACATCCAAAGAAATGGCATCCGGTGCCGGTTTGACCGCCGGGGCAGGCTTTTCGGGTGCCGGAGCAGGCTTCACAGGTTCGGGGGTCTTCACCACCTCCGGGGCCGGTTTGGGCGGTTCCGGTTTCGCCGGAGCGGGTTTTTCCACCTTGACTTCAGGCTGGGCCTGTTTGGGGCTTTTGGCCGCCTGGAGATCCGGAGCAATCGGGCCGGCCTTGGGGGCACTTCCGGGAGCTGTCAGGGTGACCATGGTCACATCCAATACCGACGGGGTAATTTCCCGTTTACCATGAAAATCCGGAAGGAATAGGGCCAACGCAACCACCGCGGCATGGCAGAGCAGGGATATCCCCAGGCAGACCGTTACCGCCAGAGGATGCTGGTCAGATCGGCCGAACAGACGGTATCCTTCAAGTGCAATGCTGGCCATGTCTTATTTCTTTTTCGTCGGTTGATCCGGTCTGGTTTCCATCGGAACCGTAACCATACCCAGCTTATCGACACCCGCGGATTTGATATCCGCCATCACCCTCACCACCACTCCGTAAGGAATGGTTTTGTCGGCGCGAAGATACACATCTCTGCCGGGCTGGTTTTCCAGCAGTTTTTGCAGCTTTCCCGGAAACTGGTCCAGCGAGACCTGAAATTCGTTGATAAAAATCTGCTGCCCGGCATCGATGGTGATCACGAAATGTTCCTTTTCCGAGGTCAGGGGGCCGGAAGTGGTTTCGGGAAGCGCCACATCCACTCCCTGGGTCATCATGGGGGCAGTGACCATGAAGATGATCAACAGAACCAACATCACGTCCACTAGGGGGGTGACATTGATCTCGGACATCAGCCGGTCCTGGTTCGATCCGATGCTCATCCGGCATTTCCCCGGACAATGAGGATATCCCGTTCGATGATATTGAGAAAATCCGCAGAAAAGCTCTGCAATTCGGTCTCGATGGTTTTAATTTTTTGCATGAAGTAGTTGAAGGCGATGACCGCCGGAATGGCTGCCGCCAGTCCGGCTGCCGTGGCAATCAACGCTTCGGATATCCCCGGAGCGACAACAGCCAGGGATGCGGATCCGCGAAGGCCGATTCCGTGAAAAGAATTCATGATCCCCCAAACTGTACCGAACAGACCGATAAACGGGGCCGAATTCCCGGTGGTCGCCAGAAAGGGGACCAACTGGGTCATTCGTGTCACTTCGGTATTGATCGCCCGACGGAGTGCGCGGTTGACGTTGTCCATACCCGCAAAGCGCGACCCCAGTGACCCTCCTTCTCCGGAGGAAACCCCTTCCTTGCCCAATACACCGGATTGACTGACTTTCTTTAACTCCAGATATCCGATTCGAAAAACCTGCGCGATGGGACTCGCCTGTAATTGTTTGGATCGTGCAAAAGCCTCGGCCAAGTCGCGGCTTTTCCAGAAAAAATCCGTGAACATCACCGATTCCCGGTAGGCTTTCCGGATATACCGGTATTTTATGAAAATGATGGTCCAGGAGGCGACGGAAAAGGATAGCAATACGAATAGAACGAAATTGACCATCGGCCCGGAATTGCCGATCATATGCAGGATATCCAGCTCACCAGAAAACATTCGTTTCCCCTTTTGCGTGCGTCCCTCGCCAGGTATTGGCATCCATTTCCCCGGTCTGTCCGGGCGTGGTCCGGATGACAAATAATAAAAGGGGATGCGGCATCAACCGAATCCCCCTCTAGACTGGATGGTAGCGGGGGCTGGATTTGAACCAACGACCTTCGGGTTATGAGCCCGACGAGCTACCAGACTGCTCCACCCCGCATCAGATTTGTTAATTTACCCAAATCAAGGAGGGAAGTCAAGATGTTTTTGTTTTTGACGGCACCATCAACAAGATACGCCGTTTCAGATCGGAAATTTCCGTCATGTCTCCCGGACGATACAAGCGAATCAACACGGACTTGGAGCGTGAGGCTTGCCCGGACAACATTTCCAATCTCGATGAAGACAGGGACAAACTCTTGGCAAGAAACGCGATACACATCCGGTTGGCCGCGTCGTCCACCGGCGGAGCGGTAATCTTGATTTTCAGGGCGTCTCCATACATCCCGGAAATCTGGTTCACCGAAGAACGGGGTTGGACATGAATGCGTATCACGATACCGTCCGATGTCAGCCGCCAGAAGGTTTCGGCCATGCTTCTATTCCCTGTTGTTTCGAATCAACTCCTGCAAAAACAACGGCGGGCGAATGACCTTTCCTTCCGAATTCAGGCAGGCATGCCGCGTATACCCATGAGCGACCGTGCTTTCCCCATTTTCGGAATATATCACATAATCGAATTTGATGCCACCCCGGACAGATGAATCCAGGGATGTTTCGATGGTCAGTAAATCGTCATATTTCACCGGTATCAGGAACTTGCAGCGGAGATCGGAAACCGGCAGAAAAACCCCCTTGGCTTCGATCTCCTTGTAGGAAAGGCCCCAAGACCGAAACATCTCGCATCTTCCGATTTCGAACCACCGGAAATAATTCGCGTGATAGGCAAATCCCATTTTATCGGTATCGCCGTAAATCACCCGATACCGGACACGATGGTGCAACATGATGTTTCCTTTACGACAGTCCCAGTATCCCCTTGAGCAGGCCGGTCAATTGCCCATAATCGCCGCAGACCGGAAATTGGGGGAATTCATCGATCACGTTTTGAGGCGGCCGAAACAGAATGCCGTGATCCGCGGCTTTCAGCATGGCGGTGTCGTTATAGGAATCACCCATCCCGATTGTTTGAAAGTTCAGGCTTTTCAAGGCGCGAATCGCCTTCTCCTTGGCGTTTTCCTGACGAAGACGGTAACCGGTAACCCGGCCGGAGTCGTCGACCTCCAGGGAATGGCAGAATAACGTCGGCCAGCCCAGCTTTCTCATCAGCGGGACGGCGAATTCCATAAAGGTATCGGATACAATGACAATCTGAGTGACGGATCTGATCCAGTTCAGAAAATCCAGTGCCCCTTCCAGGGGCTCCATCGTGGATATCACCTGCTGAATGTCCTGCAACTTCAAGCGGTTTTCCTGCAGGATCTCAATCCGACGTCTCATTAGCACGTCATAATCCGCTATGTCCCGGGTAGTCAACCGCAATTCGGCGATGCCGGTTTTTTCAGCCACCGCGATCCATACCTCAGGAACCAGAACCCCTTCCAGATCGGAACAGATAATATGCATACACCCTCGAAGAATAGCGGCCCGTGTGATCCTCCGTCATAAGGAATTTCCCCGAAGCCGCCGGAAACAAGACAGGCATCCGGATCATCCGGAAAAAAACCAGGGCCTGCCCCATGTTGTCTGAAGAATTGAATGAGCTATCCCATGCCGTTGGCATCCTCGATGCGGATCAGCATCGGTTCATCACACACCACATCCAGTCGGACGATTTCGGAAAGTGCCAACCGAACGTCTTTCTCCCGAGCCTGGTGTGTGAACATCACCAGCGGTACGGAGGCGTTGGATTTCCGGCCTTTTTGATGCACGGACTTGAGACTGATACCGTGATTCCCGAGAATACCGGAAATTTTGGAAAGAACGCCGGGTTGATCCAACGCCGCAAATCGGAAATAATAATGGGAGACGATTTCCTCAATCGGACGCGTGGGAATTGAGTGGACCGCTTTGGCCTGAAAGGACAGAACCGGAACCCGTCCGATGGCTCCGAAAAGGATGTTCCGGCTGATATCGATCAGATCGCTGACAATCGCACTGGCGGTGGGCATCATCCCGGCCCCCCGCCCGACCAGCAGAATGTCCCCGGTAGCGTCGCCGGTGATGGACAGCGCGTTCAACGAACCGTTGACGCTGGAAAGAAGGTTGTCGCAGGAAATCATGGTGGGGTGAATCCGTGCCTCAATGGCCCCGTCCGAAAATTTGCTGATTGCCAGCAGCTTGATCCGATAACCGAACTGTTCCGCGAATTCGATGTCCATGGGACTGATCCGGGAAATCCCCTCCACATAAACATCCCCCAAGTTAATATCGCTGCCGTAGGCCAATGCACTGATAATAGCCAGCTTGTGAGCCGTATCCATCCCCTCGACATCCAGGGTTGGATCCGCCTCCGCAAAGCCGTTTTTCTGGGCCTCTGACAATGCCGTTTCGAAACTGCAATGTTCATCGGTAATTTTGGATAGAATATAGTTGCAGGTACCATTCAGGATCCCGATCATGGAACGGATTCGATTCCCTGCCAGAGATTCGCGCAGCGTCTTGATGACCGGCATACAGCCTCCCACGCTGGCTTCAAATCCGACATCCACCCGGTTCTCTCTGGCCAACTCGAACAGCGGTCCACCCTGCGATGCCAGAAGAGCCTTGTTGGCGGTAACCACATGTTTTCCGGCCTTCATGGCCCGGATGGTCATATCCTGGGCAATCCCGGTCCCCCCGATCGTCTCGACAACAATATCGATATCCGGGTCATCGACCACCGAGTCCGCCGATTCCGTAAACAGTTCCGTGGGAATCTCAAAACCCCTGTCACGGCGGATATCGATATCCGCGATCGATTTTAGGCGGATCCCGGAACCAAGCCGGGCTTCGATGATATCCGGATCATGCAGAAGCATCCGAACCACGCCGGAACCGACTGTCCCGCAACCCAGAACTCCCACTGTAATGGATTTCATACCCTCTCTCCTGTATCCTTCTGTTCCCTTCCGGAAAGAACTCAGATGATCCGGCGAATTCCCCGGATTGCCTGATTAATACGCATGCTGTTTTCGATCAGGGCAAAACGAACGAATTCATCCCCGTACTCCCCGAAACCCAGTCCGGGAGACACCGCAACACCGGCTTCCCGGATCAAAAATTTGGCGAACTCGACCGAACCCATATCCCGATACTTTTCCGGAATCTTGCCCCAGACGAACATGGTCCCTTTCGGGCTCCGAATCTCCCATCCGATCCGGTTCAGCCCGGATATCAAGGCATCCCTTCTTTCCCGGTACGTGTCACATATTTCCCGGACACAATCCTGAGGGCCGTTCAAGGCGATGATGGATGCGATCTGAATAGGCTGAAACACCCCATAATCCAAATAACTCTTGATCCGCTTCAAGGCGGCCACTGTCTCCGCGTTCCCCACGCAAAACCCCATCCGCCATCCCGCCATGCTGTAACTTTTGGAAAGCGAGAAAAATTCGACCCCCACTTCCTTGGCGCCTTTGGCCTGGAGAAAACTGGGTGCCTCGTATCCGTCAAACACCAGATCCGCATAAGCGAAATCATGAATGACCAGAATATCGTGTTCCTTGGCATAATCGACGATTTTCTGAAAAAATTCCAGATCCACCACCTCGGTGGTGGGATTGTGTGGATACGAAATGATCAATACCTTGGGCCGCGGCCATGTCTGCTTGGTGGCGTTCAGCAAATTCTCAAAGAAATTTTCCTGCGGTCCGACCGGAATTCCCCGGACGTCTCCGCCTGCGATAATCGCCGAATAGGGATGAATCGGATAGGTCGGATTGGGGGTCAGGACCACATCCCCTGGACGAATGGTAACCAGAACCAGGTGGGACAAACCTTCCTTGATGCCGATGGTGACAATCGCCTCGGAGTCCGGATCGATATCGACGTCAAACCGACGACGGTACCAATCGGAAATCGCCAATCTCAAACGCGAAATACCCATTGACGCCGAATAACGATGATTGTGCGGCTTTTGGGCCGCCTCGATCAGCTTGTCTACAATGTGTTTGGGGGTGCCCAAATCCGGGTTGCCCATGCCCAGGTCGATGATATCCTTTCCTTCATGACGGGCGTCCATTTTGATTTTGTTGACCGTTGCGAACACATATGGCGGCAACCGGTCCAGACGGGCGAATCTGTTCATCGAAACTACTCCTCTTTTGCGTTATGCAACCGTTTTTTTCTCGACATTCCATGTATCTGGCTAATACAATACATCGACAGCCATGTCAAAAAATGTTTTGACTTTTCAACCAAATATAGATACCTATTAGCTTTGGGATTTATTGACTATTCTGAAGGAGACAGGGATGAGCAAGCCGGTTACCTATGCAGATTCGGGTGTTGATATCAACAAAGCAAACCGTCTGGTCAGTACGATCAAACAGATCGCCGGCCAGACTCCCCGCTCCGGTGTCATGGGTGAAATCGGTGGTTTTGGCGGACTTTTTTCCCTGAACATAGCCAATTTGGAAAGGCCGGTTCTGGTCAGCTCCACCGATGGAGTCGGAACCAAACTGAAAATCGCCTTTCTGATGGATGTACATGATACCGTGGGAATCGATCTGGTGGCCATGAGCGTTAACGATGTCATCGTTCAAGGCGCCAAGCCGTTGTTTTTTTTGGATTATCTTGCTATGGGGCGTCTCGATGACCGAGTTGTCACCAGTATCGTCAGCGGAATCGGGGAGGGATGCAAACAGGCGAACTGCGCCCTTATTGGAGGCGAAACCGCTGAAATGCCGGGTATCTACGCAGACGGCGAATATGATCTGGCCGGATTCTGTGTCGGAATTGTCGACAACAGCAAGCTGATCGACGGATCCGGCATTCGGGTCGGTCACAAGCTGATCGGCATCGCTTCCAGTGGACTTCACAGCAACGGATATTCCCTGGTTCGAAAAATCTGTTTCGATATACTCCAACTGAAAGTCGATTCCTACATACCCGAGTTTGGAAAGACCCTAGGTGAAGAATTACTGACGCCCACACGCATCTATGTCGACACGATTTCCCGTCTGATCCGGGATCTGTCCATTCACGGCATCGCCCATATCACCGGGGGTGGTATCACGGAAAACATCGTCCGCATCATCCCAAAATCCTGCAACATTCTGATTAGAAAGGATTCCTGGGAAATTCCTCCCGTCTTCACGTATCTGAAACAGGCGGGATGCATTGACGATATGGAAATGATGCGGACATTCAACAACGGCATTGGAATGATCGTGGTCACCCCGGATACAGCCGTCCAGGATACACTGGAAAGACTGAACGGAATGGGTGAAAAAGCAGTTGTGATCGGAGAAGTCATTGAGGGAAAAGATCCGGAAAACCGGGTCATGTGGATATAATGATGAAGCCAACTCCTTTCATCCCCCGAATTCGAACCACACTGACCTCCGCCTTCCGCCGGTTTCTTGCCTGGACCAGTAGAGGCGGCCGGTATCTTTCCACGTGCCGGACCTGAATCCCATTTCATTCAGGTCGCTGGTCAGCGCCTTCTTCGAAACCACCCCGAAATTCCTGACCAAAGCCTTCCACCGGGCGTCAGCCCGAACCTCGGCATGGCAATGCTTCTCATCGAACCAATCATGTTTCTTCCCGCACTGATATCTTTCGCAACCTGTGTCTCTCTTACCCCGGTTGTCCGTCGGATTGCCATCCAAAAGGGATGGGTTGCGACCCCGACCGCCGATCGATGGCATCAACAGCCAACTGCCCTCATGGGTGGCATCGCCATTTATTTGTCCATATCGGTGCCTCTTCTAGCCTACTCCGATTTTTCGGCGTTGATTTCCTTTTTCTCCGGCGGTCCGCAGCAAAAGCCGTCCTTTCCCGTACCGACAGCCGCCTGGATCGGAATGACACTGATGTTCTTGCTCGGGCTCGTGGATGATTTTGTCCGACTCAAACCGCAAACCAAGCTGTTGGGACAGATTCTGGCGGCATCGATGACCGCGTACCTGGGTTTTCGCCTCCGCTGGTTCGAATCCATGACCTTGGATACCATGGTGACGATTTTCTGGATTGTCGGAATCACCAATGCGTTCAACCTCCTGGATAACATGGACGGCTTGTGCGCCGGGGTCGGAACCATCTCCGCGGCCACACTTCTGTTTCTGCTCCGGGAAAGCCATCCAGACTGCGCCGTGCTGGCGACTATGACCGCCGCGACCTTGGCTGCCTTTTTGGTCTACAATTTCAAGCCGGCATCCATCTTCATGGGGGATTGCGGAAGCCTGACCATCGGATACGTCATTTCACTTCTCACCCTGATGATATCGGAAACATCCTTTCTCAATCCGCTTTCCGGTATCGCCGTTCCGATCATGGTGGTGATGCCGCCTGTCATGGATACCACGCTGGTCACCCTGATCCGGATTTTGAGCGGACGAAAAGCTTCGACCGGAGGCCGGGACCACACCTCTCACCGGCTGGTATTGATGGGGCTGACCGAGCGCGGTGCGGTGCTGTTCGTGTATGGCATCGGAATCGTGTCCGGCATCGGAGCGGTTTTTGTTCATCGAAACGATACGTTCACCGCGCCTTCCGCCATCATTCCCGTTGTGCTTGCGGTGATCCTCATGGGTGTTTATCTGTCCCAGTTACGGGTATATCCGGACAAGGAATTTTCCATACTCCGGAATCGGACCTTCACGCCGATTCTGGTCGATCTCACCTACAAACGGCAGCTGGTGCTCGTAATCCTGGATTTCTGCACCATCTCGTTTGCCTATTATCTTTCCTACCGGCTGCGGTTTGACGGCGATGAGTTCGCGTATTTCTTTCAGACCTTTCTCAAGTCTCTTCCCGCCGTGATCAGCTGCAAGCTGATCGCCTTTTACATCACCGGGGTCTATCGGGGGATATGGGGATACATGAGCTCCAACGATGTCGCCGTGTATCTCAAGGCTTCCACCTTCGCCACTTTTTTGTCGGTCACCGCGGTTACTTTCGCCTACCGTTTCGAGGATTTCTCCAAAGGAACCTTTGTCATCGACTGGCTGCTGACCACCGCAGCGTTGCTGGGGACCCGCGGTTTTTTTCGACTGACCGGGGACGCCATGAGGCGAAAAACGTTGCAGGGAGAAACCGTCATCATTTATGGGGCTGGAAGAGGAGGGGAAATTCTGTTACGGGAAATCCTGCATAATCATGCCCTGCGGATTTGTCCCGCCGGATTCATTGACGACGATCCGCTGAAAACCGGCAAGAAACTCCAGGGGTTCCCGGTGCTGGGCACCTTCCAAGATCTGGCCGGCATCCTTCGGGACCGGGAGGTCACCACGCTTCTCATTTCTTTCCAGGAGCAATCTTCGGAAAAAATGGATCGGATCCGCCGTTTTTGCGACCAGAACGATATCGCCCTGAAGAAATTTTCCATTCAAATCGACGATCTGTCGTAACCGCAACGGAATCGGGGGCAACCGAAAAAACTCCCGAGCGCTATCCGGACCGGCCGCTTTTATCCGCCCGCCTTCGCAGATAGGCCAGCATCAGGGAGGCTGTCAAGGCCATGGCCAAACCGATCACCTGAGACAGGGAAAGCAGGTTGAAATAGGTGTCTCCCCGGAAATCTCCTCGGAAAAATTCGATCATACTCCGCGCCAGACCGTACAGAAAAACATATTGCCAAAAAATTTGTCCTTCAAAACGCTTTTTTTTCCGGATCGCCCACAGGTAGACAAAAATACCAATCTTGGCGGCCGCGGCATAGAGTTGGGTGGGATGGAGGGGAAGGCCCACCGGCGCGAGGCTGTCCGGGTGATGGAAAGTGACGGCCCAGGGGAAATCACATACTTTTCCGTAGCAACACCCGGCCAAAAGGCATCCAATCCGTCCAATGGCCTGCCCCAATACCAGCCCGGGAGCCATGATATCCGTGGTTTTCCAGAACGGAAGCCTATTGATCCGGATAAAAATGAATCCGGCCAGAACCGCCCCGAAAAAACCTCCGTAAAAAACCAGGCCGCCGTTCCATATCCGGATGATTTCAACAGGGTCTTCAACAAACCGCCTCAGATCCGTCAGAATAAACAGGATCCGGGCACCCAGGAGCGCTGCTACCAGGATATAGAAAGAAAGATCCGTAATCTGATCCGGATCGACCCCGGTTCGGACCGCCTCTTTCTTGGCCAGGCTGATGCCGGCCCAAAAGGCCAGGGCCAGCATCAATCCGTATGTATAGAGCGAAACAGGTCCGAACCGGTACAGAATGGGATACATGCTAAATCCCTTCACTCAGGCATTCTGGTGAACAGTACAGAATATA
Source organism: uncultured Desulfobacterales bacterium (assembly GCA_964614125.1). Lineage (GTDB taxonomy): Bacteria > Desulfobacterota > Desulfobacteria > Desulfobacterales > Desulfatirhabdiaceae > UBA4064. The sequence continues at coordinate 25,042 of CAZTKB010000001.1, forward strand.
TCAGGATCGTCATGCCGATGGTGATCGCGCTGTCCGCCACATTAAAGGCGGGCCAGTGATACCGCCCGACATACAGATCCAGAAAATCCACCACCTCACCGAACCGGATCCGATCCACGATATTGCCCACAGCCCCTCCGAAAATCAAGGACAGGGCCGTTCGCAGCAAGCGATGGGAAGGCGGTGTCCTGAAATACATCCACACAATTACGGCCGAAGCCACTCCGGAAAGAAGGAGAAACAGGGCGGATCGGACCACAGGCCCCTGGTTCGCCATGAAACCAAAGGCCCCACCCGGATTTCGGACATGGACGATATTGAAAAATCCGGGAATCACGGGAATCGAATCCATCACCGGAACCATGGTCAGAATCAGGGCTTTCGAGACCTGATCCAGAACCAACACCAACAGGACCACCCACACAAAGGGAGCGTGACGCACGGATCAGCCGCGTCCTTCGATCGCGTCGATTGTCCGCCGGCATCGTGGACAAAGCTCCGGATAGTCGGAACTGTGCCCCACCTCTGGATCAAAAACCCAGCATCGTTGGCATTTTTCTCCTTCGGCGCGACGAACCCGTACCTGCAATCCCTTGATCTCCGTGCTTTCAACAGCCGATTCCAACGCATGATCCTCCGGAAACACCCGGACTTGGGAGACGATGAATATGGAACGCAAATCGGATTCATATTCCCGGAACAAGGGGATCATATCCTGCGGAACGGCCAATTCGACCCGGGCGTCCAGTGGGTGCCCGATTCGTTTCTCGGCGCGGGCTGCTTCCAAGGCCCGGGTGACATCGGCTCGAACCGTCAGAAGCGTCTTCCAGGCGTTCTCCAGCGTTTCGTCCCGATCGGCTTCCGTTTCGAGTTCCGGAAAAAGTGCCAGGTGCACACTGGATTCCTTACCCGGCCAAGAGGGCATATATCTCCAGATTTCTTCGGCGGTAAACGGCAGAATCGGGGCCATAATCCGTACCATCGCATCCAGGATCCGGAACATGGCGGTCTGAGCGCTCCGTCTTTCCGTCGACGAAGAAAGCGTCGTGTAAAGCCGGTCTTTCAACACATCCAGATAGAATGCCGAAAGGTCCACCGTGCAATATTGGTACAGCGCATGATGAACGATATGAAAATCGTACTGGTCATACGCCTTTCTGGTTTTTCTCACCAGTTTTTCCAGCCGGCTCAAGGCATACCGGTCCAGGCTGATAAGGTCCTGCGCGGCAACCGGCTCGGCTGGATCGAAATCATGAAGATTACCCAATATAAACCGGCAAGTGTTCCGTATTCGGCGATATGCATCGCTCAACTGGGTCAGGATGTTTTCGGAAATCCGGATATCGTCCCGATAATCCGAAGCCGACACCCAGAGACGCAGCACCTCGGCACCGTACCGGTCGATCACCTGCCTGGGTGCGATGACATTCCCCAAGGATTTGGACATCTTCTTTCCGTCAGCATCCACCACGAACCCGTGGGTCAACACCGCCTCGTAGGGCGCACGCCCCCGGGTGCCGACCGCCATCAGAAGGGCACTGTGAAACCACCCGCGATGCTGATCGCTTCCTTCCAGGTATAGGTCGGCCGGCCAGTTCAAATTCGGTCGATCTTCGAGGACCGCCGCATGAGACACCCCGGAATCGAACCAAACATCCAGAATATCCGTTTCCTTGACAAAATCAGTCCCACCACAGGAAGCGCAGACAGATCCTGGGGGCAACAGCTCCGGGGTTTCCTTTTCAAACCAAATATCGGCACCGTGTTTTTCAAACAAATCAAAGATATGCCGGACGATTTCCGGACTGATCAACAGGGACTCACAATTCCGGCAGTAAAACACCGCGATCGGAACTCCCCAGGTCCGCTGCCGGGACACACACCAGTCCGGCCGGTTTTCGATCATGCCATAGATCCGGTCCCGCCCCCAGCTGGGAATCCACGTCACCTGATCGATCGCCGCCAAAGATTTTTCCCGCAAACCGGTTTTGTCCATGGAAATGAACCACTGGGGGGTAGCCCGAAAAATGACCGGTTTTTTACATCGCCAGCAATGGGGATACGAATGCTGGATGGAGCCGGAGGATACTAACGCACCGGCTTCCTGCAGTTTTTCGACAATACCCTGATTGGCCTGAAACACGAACTTTCCCGAAAAGCAGTCGACATCCTGGGTAAACCGGCCCTGGTCATCCACCGGTGAATAGGTATCGAGACCATAGCGCAACCCGACCTCATAGTCCTCCCGCCCGTGCCCGGGAGCCGTATGCACGCAGCCGGTACCGGAGTCCAGCGTCACATGCGTTCCCAAAACGATTACCGAGTCCCTGTCCACCAACGGATGACGGCATTTCCTGTTTTCCAGCCGGGAGGCTTCCAATTCCACCAATACACGATAGCGATCGAAGCCGAATGTATTCATACAGGATTCCACGAGATCCGCGGCGATCAGAAAAACCTGGTCCCCGGGAACCTCCACCGCGGCATATCGAAAATCCGGATGCAGCGCCACGGCAAGATTGGCGGGCAAGGTCCAGGGAGTCGTGGTCCAGATGATCACCTGAACGGTTTTTCCGGCCAACGCCGGAGAAATTTCCGCCGGGTTGTCGAGGAGGCGGAATTTTACGAAAATGGATGGGGATGCCTCGTCCTGATACTCGATTTCCGCTTCGGCCAAGGCTGTCTGGCACTGGCAGCACCAGTGAATGGGTTTTTTGCTGCGGAACAGGTTATCCTGCATGGCGAACCGGAGGCATTCCGTCGCGATTATCGCCTCATATCGATAGTTCATGGTCAGATAGGGGTCGTCCCATTCCCCCATCACCCCCAGCCTCTTGAATTCTTCTCGCTGGATATCGATAAATTTTTCCGCATAGGACCGGCACAGACGTCGCACATCGGCTTGGGACAATTCCTTTTTTCGACTCCCTAGTTCCTTGTCCACATTGTGTTCGATCGGAAGGCCGTGACAATCCCATCCCGGGACATAGACCGCGTCAAACCCCGCCATCTGCCGGGATCGGACGACGATATCCTTCAGAATTTTATTTAACGCGGTTCCAATATGAATATGCCCATTTGCATAAGGCGGTCCATCATGCAGAATAAAACGGGTCCGTCCGTTGGAGGCTTCACGAACTCGGTGGTACAGACGGTTTTTTTCCCATATGGCCAGCTGCTCCGGCTCTTTCAGTGCCAGATTGGCTTTCATGGGAAAGTCGGTTACAGGCAGGTTCAACGTTTTTTTGAAGTCCATGAACATCCTCCAGAAATCTCACCGGAAATCAAGTGTGGAAACAAAACGGACAGCGGTATGACTGATGATTGGACCGGCTGGGCAAAATACAGCCGTACTAGTCCAGCACCTTGCGAAGATTGATGAAATTGCTGCGATCAAAACCGAGATTTTTGAAAAACGAGAGAAGGTCCGTGGAATCCCATCTCACCGATGTATAAATATCCTTGATACCCTTTTCCTTACAATACCGAAAACCTTCTTCCGCCAGACGGTCCCCGATGCGTTGCCCCATATACCTGGGATGAACCCCGATGAGGGCCAGCCAGGCACTCTGCTTGATACCGAAAATGCCGCTGAAAATGGTGTTGATGACATACCCCACCACTTTTCCGTCGACAACCGCGACAAAGCTGGCATCTTCCGCCCGTTTGGATTGTTCCTCGATCATCCGGTTGAAATCGTAATCCGCTGGAACACTGGTGATCGCGGCACTGATTTCCCGGATATCATCGGCATCCTCAGGTTTCAACCTTCTGATGACAAAGCTTTCCACAAAATGTCTCCCCATGTTGTCGTTAATCGATCCGGACGATCTTCACATGATGACCGACCCAATCGGGCGGCAAATATACTCTACCACTGTTCCCGCTCGATTTCACCTCTTTTTCCAGCATTTCCTCCCCATAAATTTCAAACTTCACCTTAATTTTGGGAGTTTCAGCCTGAGGATCTCCATCCGTGGGTTGCTTTTCCATATTTTGATTCATAGGGATCGTCTTTTCCTTGGAAATGAAGATTTCGATGGATACGATACGTCGAATGTCCATCCATCGCCGACAGCCGCCTTGCCGTCGGACTGTTTTTTCCGAATCCGGAGCAGAAGCGGTCCGACGGCGACAGACGATGATCGAATCAAGACAGGAACTCGGAAATCGAGTGGCTGGTGTTCATCCTGTTTGCCACGGGGAGTACCCGTACCGTTACCCGATCCTGCCCCGGAAATCCTATCCCTTGATAATTCGGGGCAGCATCATCTGGTGATGCGGACAGATAGATCTGGGATTCTGATAAGCGGAACCCGCAAACGCTACCATGTATTTCCGGATATCCGCCATGTTGACCACTTCATCCACCAATCCGTGCTTGGCGCAATATACCGGACGGCTGTAATCATAATATTCCTGGACCATTTTGTTCATGCTCTCAATCACCGGTTCCAGCGGCTTGCCCGCGTCTTTTTCCTTGACCAGCCTGCGGGAAAAACTGGCGGCCGCAGCGGTTTCGCCATGCATGACATAAATTTCCGTCGTGGGTGTTCCCAACGTGAAAGCGTTATGACGGTTGGCGGTCGGCCCTCCCATCACATAATGGGCAGCCGCCGTCCCCTTGCGCAGGACGACCAGCATCATCGGCAGATCGGTTTGCTGGATCGAATAGATCAGACTCTGCCCAAGGCCCAGCAGTTCCGCTTTTTCGGCGATGTCTCCGACATCGATTCCCGAGGTGTCCTGAAACCAGACGATCGGAATCCGGTCCCTGCCGCACAGGGTGACGAATTCGTTCATTTTGATCAGTCCCTGTCGGTAGAGCTTTCCTCCGATTCCGGCATACGGGGCGTATTCCGGATAGTCCTCGCCCAGATAGCCCTGGCGGTTTCCGATACATCCGACCAGGAATCCGTCGATCTTGACCAGCCCGGTGTAAATTTCAGGCCCTGCGTCCGGCCGAAATTCCATGTGTTCACTGCCATCCACCAGCCGGGAAAGCACTTCGTCGAAATTATACATCTGTTTCTGGTTGAAAGGCACCAGGCGATACAGGTCATCCGCAGGAAAATTCGGGGCCTTGGGTTCCGCCACTCTGAAAAATTTCGGGTTGTAGGAGGGAATATCCCTCATGTAATCTTTCAGTCCGTCCAGAACACCGGCTTCCTCTTCGTACACATAGCGGAAAAATCCCGTGGCATCGTGGTGAATCTCCACGCTTCCCGGAGGTTTTTCCTTAAACTGCCGGGCCGCCTTGATCAGCATTTCAGCCCCTTCCAGGTCAAAATGCCCTTTGGGGGACATCCCGCTCAGAATGCCGCCGCCCCCCACAGCGATGTTGCAGTTCTTGTGGGCAAACAGAACCGTCGGACTGATGCCCTGATATCCTCCACCGGCTGGATTGGTCCCATAAATACCCGCAAGGATAGGAATACCCAGAACATTCAGTTCGGCATGGCGGAAAAAGGTGGTTCCCGATCCCCTTCTGCCGGCATAAAATTTTTCCTGTTCGGTCAGTTTGACACCGCTGCAGTTCACCAGCCAGACCAATGGAATATGAAGCCGCTTGGCGAGATCTGTCGCCTGAAGAACGTTTTCCGCCTGTCCCGGAAGCCAGGCTCCGGCCATCACCTTATTGTCAAACCCGATAATAACCGCCCATTTCCCGGAGATCTTGCCCAATCCGTCGATGACATTCGTCGTGCCTTCCACATTGTCTTTGGGGTTGTAGATGGTGTGAAGAGGGCACCAGGTTCCGGGATCGACCAGATACCGCAACCGTTGCCAGACAGTCATTTCCCCCCGGGCGTTAATTTTTTCTTCCGGAAATCCGGCCTTCTTAACCCTTTCCACCTCTGCCTTGACCAGAGCTTCCACTTCCCGGATGCTCTGCACATTTTTATCGCTGCTCTTGATTTGCCCCTCGGAAAGCGAATGGCCGAATTGGGGCATTTTTTCAAAATAGGGTCTCATGATACGACTCCTGGTCTGGTGAAAATGTTTTCATCAAAAGGATCATCGAAAATCGGTCCGCCGACCCATGTCCGTTACGACTCGAGCGGCCACATGCCACGCTCCTCCAGCACCGTCCGTAGGGTTTTGAGAGCGGCGTTGGCCGCCGGTACACCACCGTACACCAATGTCTGAAAGATCACCTCGGCGATTTCCGCCGGAGTGCATCCCACGTTCAACGCCGCCTGAATGTGCAGCTTAAGCTCCTCCAGGCGGGAAAGGACCGTCAGCGCGGATATGGTCACGAGCTGCCGGGTTTGGTGAGGAATTTTTTCCCGGGCATACATTCGTCCCGTGATAAACAGCGACATGTCCCTGGCCAATCCTTTGTCGAAGGCCCGCCACAGGTCAAAGGGTTTTTCGTCCGTCACCCCGGCGAAATAGAGTTCCGCCGTCTTTCTGGTTTTTTCAATCAGGTCGTCGGCCACGGTTTCTCCTTTCTCAGCGGTTCGCCTTACGGATTCCCAATTGATCCTGGGCGATGATCCATTTGCAGATATTGGCCGAACCTTCCACCATGGTGTAGGTCGGGGCATCCCGGTAGAATCGGGCGACCGGGTATTCCGTTGAATATCCGTAGGCGCCCAGAATCCGCATGGCGAAGTTGGCACACTTGGTCACCACCTCTCCGGCGAAATATTTGGCTTGGGCCACATCCAGTCCGTTATTCAACTGCCCCTGATCTTTTGCCCAGGCGGCTTTGTACACCAGAAGCCGGGCCGCCTCGATTTCAGCCGACATCTGGGCGATCAGGTCCTGGTTCATCTGGAATTCGCCGATGGGTTTGCCGAACTGTTTTCTTTGATTGCAGTACTTGACCGCCGCTTCCAGGCAGCCCTGGGCCAGTCCCACCGCGCCGGCCGCAGCCGACAATCGGGTCTGATTCAGGGAACTGAAAACGATCTTGGCCCCGTCTCCGGGTTTTCCCAGAATATTTTCCTTGGGAACACGGGTATCCGTCAGAAAGATCTCCCCGGTGGGTGAGGAATGGGAGCCCAGTTTTTCCAGTTTGGAGGTTTTGACACCATTGAAATTCTTCAATTCGACGACAAACGCCGACAGTCCTTTAGACCCTTGGGATTTGTCCGTATAAGCGTAATAAATGATGGCATCGGCGACATGGGCATTGGAAATCCATGTTTTCGATCCGTTCAACAGCCAGTGATCCCCTTTGTCCTCAGCGGTGGAACTCATGGCCATGACATCGGACCCGGCATCCGGCTCCGTGATTCCAAATCCCCCCACATATTCGGCACTGACCAGTTTGGAAACATATTTTTTCCGAAGTTCCTCGCTCCCGTATTTGTAAATGGTGTAAGCACACCCCAAGGTCTGCATATTGACCTGAACCCGCAGGGAGCTGGAAACACGCGCGATTTCCTCCGTAACGATCATGGCGGCCATAAACCCCATACCCTCTCCGCCGTATTCCTCGGGAATCACGGTCCCGAAAAAGCCCAGTTCCCCCATGGGTTTCAAGGCTTCCTTGTAAGGGAAATAGTGCTTCTCATCCCACTCTCCGGCAAACGGAGCGATTTTTTTGTTAGCAAACTCCCGAACAGATTTTCGCAGCATTTCCAGATCTTTGCTCAACCCAAAATCCATAATCCCTTCCTCCTGTAATTTTTCTGAAAAACAACCAAACAAAATTTTCGAAGTATGAGAAACTCCCGGCGATTTCATACCACCGGAAATTCCTGTTTTCTAATTGTATACATACGGAATTATATCTTTGTAAGGCAAACGAATCCATATGGCAAGCTATATTTCAGCTATGCCAGCCGAATTTTTGGCCCGCAATCCCGGAAGGTTGCCCGAAGCATGACGCTTCCCCAAAACCCGCCACCTGCCACGACCCTAGGGATGAAAGCGGATCAGAACCTCGCCCGTGTCCACCGGACGTCCTTTGGAAACCAGTATTTCGGCCACCTCCCCATCCACCGGGGAGGCGACCCCGCTTTCCATTTTCATCGATTCCACAATGACCAGTTCCTGGCCTTTGTACACACGGTCTCCGGGTTTTACCATGACATCCACGACCATTCCCGGCATCGGACATGCCAAGACGGGCTCCTCCGGACGATCCTGGGGTTTGGGCATGTACCGAGCCAGCCTCCACTCCCGGGGGGTGTAGATTTCAAACCGGCGGACAATACCACAGAAATACGCCCACAGAAACTGATTCCCACTGAACTGAACGCGGAATCTGTGTTTCCGGCCGTTGATGGTCAACCGAATCCGCCTCCGGAAAAACTCGAATTCCGGGGTAACAACCTGATATTGGGATTCATCCACCCACACCGTCCAGGACCGGGTCTCGGCATTCCCCTGCAATCTCAGGAAATAAACCAGGTTTTCGGCTTTTACGACATATTCATACCAGTTCTTTCCCCGGACGGCCCCTCCGATCAAAGCAGTCAGAGGTCGAAGGGAATCCCTCACCGAATTCTGCCTGGCATGATACAACAGGGTGGCGGTGGCAGCCATCAACCGAAGATATTCGGGATCCGGAGCCAGTTTCATCCGGTCATTCTCAAAATTCCGGGCAATGAAATCCGTGGACAGGTTACCCCGGCCAAACTCCGGATGGTTCGCAACCCGATTAACGAAATCCACATTCGTCACCACTCCTTCGATATGATAACCGTTTAAGGCGTCCACCAGGGTTTTTCGAGCATCTTCCCGTGTCTCCCCCCAGCTGATCACTTTGGAAAGAAGGGAATCATAGTAGACACTCACCAGACTTCCGGCCTCGACTCCGCTGTCCACCCGGACATTTCTGCCACGCGGCTCCGCATACCGGGTGATCATTCCGGTGGCCGGCAGGAAATTTTTTTCCGGATCCTCGGCGCAAACCCGGGCCTCCATCGCATGCCCCCGGAACCGGATATCCTCCTGCCGCAGGGACAAGGGTTCTCCATAGGCGATTTTCAGCTGCCATTCGACCAGATCCAGACCGGTCACCATTTCCGTAACCGGATGTTCCACTTGGAGACGAGTATTCATTTCCAGAAAATAGACCTTCTGATCCCTGTCCATGATGAACTCCACGGTTCCGGCGTTGGTATAGCCGGCCTCCCGGGCCAGGTTGCAGGCCATCTTTCCGATGGTTTCCCGCAGGGTTTCCGTCACCGCCACGGACGGGGATTCCTCGATAATTTTCTGATATCTTCGCTGGATGGAGCATTCCCGTTCCCCCAGGTGCAGGATGCGGCCGTACCGGTCCGCCAGTACCTGTATTTCGATATGACGCGGATCCTCGACATACCGCTCGATAAAAATCTGTTCATCCCCGAATGCTTTCCGTGTCTCTTCCCGGCAGGCCGAGAAAGCGGGTTTCATATCTTCCGGCAGGCGGACAATCCGCATGCCTTTTCCCCCCCCTCCGGCGGCAGGCTTGAGCAGGACCGGAAATCCGATATCCTCGGCGACCCCAACCGCCTCCTCCGCATCCCGCAGCACCCCGACATGCCCAGGCACCACCGGGACACCGGCTCTAAGTGCCAGATTCTTGGAGGCGATCTTGTCTCCCAGCACGGAAATCGCGGAAGCAGTCGGACCGATAAACACCAGGCCGGCTTCCTCAACTTTCCGGCAGAACACCGCATTTTCCGACAGAAACCCATATCCCGGATGGATGGCCTGACAGCGGCCGGACAAGGCCATGTCAATAATCCTATCCATCACCAGATACGACTCGGCGGCCCTGTCCTTGCCGATACAATGGGCTTCATCCGCCTGTCTGACATGCAAGCCGCGGGAATCGATTTCCGAATGGATGGCAACGGTTTCGATTCCCAACCGCTTGCAGGTTTTCATGATACGTACCGCAATTTCGCCTCGATTGGCGATCAGAATCCTGGTAAACATCGCAAAGCCTCACAAGGGTATATTTCCATGCTTATGATCCGGTTTCCGGACCGTTTTTCCCTCCAGAACCTGGAGGGTCCTTATCAGCCTGTGCCGGGTGTCCCGCGGAAAGATCACGTCATCAATATATCCCCGTTTGGCCGCCAGGAAAGGGTTGACGAAGGTTTTCCGGTACTCCTCCATTTTTTCGTTCCATGTATCCTCCGGGTTTTCGGAATCCTGAATTTCCCTGCGGTAAATTACCTCTGCAGCCCCTCTGGGTCCCAGGACCGCAATTTCCGCTGTCGGCCAGGCATAATTGATATCGGCATGAATATGTTTGGAATTCATCACGATGTAGGCTCCCCCGTAGGCTTTGCGAACGATGACTGTGATCCGGGGGACGGATGCCTCGGTGAAAGCATACAACAGCTTGGCGCCATGCCGGATGATACCACCGTGTTCCTGCTCCGGCCCGGGCATGAAGCCCGGAACATCCACCAGGCATATTAACGGGATATTATAGGCATCGCAGAACCGAACGAAACGGGCGGCCTTTACAGACGCATCACTGTCGAGCACACCGGCCAGAACCGCCGGCTGGTTGGCCACCAGCCCAATGGTCTGCCCGCCGAGACGGCCGAATCCGCAGATAATGTTTTTGGCCCAACCGGCATGAACCTCCAAAAACTCCGCTCCATCCAAGATGCTGTAAATCAGCACGTTCATATCGTATGTCTGATTCGGATGGGAAGGAATCAGGTAATCCAACGCCGGATCCGTTCTTTCCGGAGGAGCCCTGAGATCCAAAAACGGCGCTTTCTGACGGTTGTTGGACGGCAGGTAGTTGATCAGTCGGCGCACCTCCCGAAGACACAGAATGTCGTTGGGAGAAACGAAATGGGCCACCCCGCTCCGGCAGCCATGGATATCGGCACCTCCCAGTTCATCGGAAGTGATCTCCTGGTGAATCACGGTCTTAACAACATTCGGTCCGGTGACAAACATGTTGCTGGTGTGCTGCACCATAAAAGTGAAATCAGTCATAGCCGGGCTGTATACGGCCCCTCCCGCACATGGCCCCATGATGCAGGAGATCTGGGGAACCACACCGCTGGCTTCTACATTCCGGTGGAATATTTCTCCATAGGCGGCCAGCGCATCCACTCCTTCCTGGATCCGGGCGCCTCCGGAATCATTCAGTCCGATAATGGGCGCCCCCACCCGGACGGCATGGTCCATGACTTTGCTGATCTTCTGGGAATGCGCCTCACCCAAAGACCCCCCGATGACGGTGAAATCCTGGCTGAAGATAAACACCTCCCTTCCGTCGATGGACCCATGTCCGGTAATAACGCCATCCCCCAGATATTGCCGGTCTACACCCAAGGCGCCACCGCGCCCGGTCTTCAAGATATCGAATTCTTCAAATGAACCTTCATCCAGGAGAAGATCAATGCGCTCTCGAGCCGTGAGTTTCCCGCGTCCATGCTGGCCGGCGACCCGCTGCTCACCGCCTCCCCGGAGCGCCTCCCGGCGCATTTCCTCCAGTTTTGTCAGATTATCCTGGTACGGCATAACCCCACTCCTTATCCAAACAAATAGCCACCCTGATAGTATCGGTGACAACGACGATTGTGGACCGTGTGCGGCCGGCCCGATTCCAATCAAGTCCCCATGCCTGAGCCGGCCGACAGGCCCTTTCGTTCCATTCTTCGGGCGATTCGCAGGTTCCAACCGGCATACAAAACCCCCGCAACCCCCAGCCCCCACACGACGCCCGCCGGTCCTTTCCGCCACGAGAGGTACCCACATAAAACTGCCGCCAGGAGACTGCAACAGAAGATCACGGGAACATATTCCCGAGACCGGTTGGCCAGCATGCCGAACCCGGTTAATAGCTGCCCCAGAAAAAAAAGAGACCAGCCCACAGTCAGCCACGGCAGGAGATCCGCATAACGCAGGTACTGTGGATCAGAGATTAGAATCACGAGGTTCTCGCCGGCCAGGATGAAAATCGCGGTCAATCCGGATACCGCCAGTCCATAGCAGGCCATCATCCGCCACAGGATGGATCCGGCCGCAGCCATGTCCTGGGAGGAAGTCATACCGCCGGCCCGGTCGTACACAATCGGCATGAAAAAAAGCTGCAGAAGTCCGGTTACAAACACCAGTGGATAGAATGCCATCTGGGATATCACGGAAAAGGTGCCGACCACATCCGGACCGTGAAACATCTGCAGAGCCCATCGATCCGAAAACTGGTACACCCAGGCAAACATGCCCCAGGCCACAAAAGGACGGGAAAAAGACTGGATGTCTCTATAAAGGGCTCTGGTATCCGCCTTGGGTCCGTTTGACCGGAACCGATCCACATTCGGAACAACCGCCCGATAACCGAGTCTGGAAAACCAGGCCGTTAGAACCGCCGCCAGAAAAAAACCCAGCATCGCCCATTCGGCCGCGGGTGCAAACACAACAACCGCCAACACCGCCCCCAGCGGCCTCAGGCAGGCCGAACCGGTGTTCAATATCGATGACAGCCGTCTTTTCCGGTCCGCGGTCAAAACCAGAACATCGATACTGAACCACCCTCCGGCAATGCCCGCGGCGATGGAAAACACAATCAGCCAGGCCCAGTCCCCCGCTCCCATGATCCAGGAAATTCCAACCAACACCAGGCCGGTCATCAGAGCGAACACCGACAGCGATTTCCGAAACCGGGAAGCAGCCGTTGCAAAAGCGGCCTGTCGCTCCGTTGCTCGGGCGATCGACCAATACCGCATCAATCCCTGTGCCGCCGGGCTGAAAAAAACCACCTGCACCAGGTTGATCCAGGTATTCCCCAAGCTGAACCTGCCGAATTCCTCCGGACTGACGAACCGGGTGACCAACTTGATCCCCAACAACCACCCGATTCCCAGCCCGACCTGTCCCAGCAGCGTCCACAAACCTTCTTTCGACCACCGGGACACAGCCTCCTGTTCCATCCTCATATCCGTTTCCCGGCCACGTCCCCTGGTCATGGAAGGCTTTGATCCATCAACTCCAGGTACAGTTTTTCGATATCGGTAATCAATCGATCCTGGGAATACCGGCTGATGACGAATTCCCTGGCAGCCTGAATCCGGCGGGACCGTTTTTCCCGGTCTTCATGGACCAGATAATCCAAACCCTTGGCAAAGCCCTCCCAGTCGTTTTTCCGGCAAAGAATACCCCGCTCACATACGGCGAAACCGTGTTCCGGGATATTCCGCCCGGAATACCCCAGCAAATCCTGAACCCCGCCGGCCAGCGTGGCAATGACCGGGACCGACGAAGCCATGGCCTCGATAATGGAAAACGGAGTTCCTTCGTTCAGGGAGGTAAGGGCCAGGACATCGAGATCCCCATACACTTCCTGGATACTTCGTTCCCACCCCCAGAATACCACGTGATCCGACATCCCGATCTCCCGGCAATAGTCTTCCATTTCCAACCGGCATTCTCCATCGCCCACAATGACAAAACAAATCTCCATTCCGGGATGGGCATCCAGAAGCATGCGGGCGGAGCGAAGAAACATCCGGTGATTTTTGATGGGGACCAGTCTTCCGATAATTCCGATCGTGATCGTCTGCCCGCCGACGCCCAGTTTTTTTCGAAAATTCCCCTGCCAGGCATGGCCATTCAAAAATGGAGACAGGTCAAACCCCAATTCGATCGTTCGGACCTTTCTGGCAGGCGCGATACGGTATTTTTCCACCAGTTCCTCCCGCTGCGTTTCACTGATGGCGATAATCACATTGGTCAGCCGGGCAATCATCCGTTCAATCCATACAAAAAACCGGGATTTTGTGTTACTGAAATACCCTTCAAACACATGCCCGTGGAACGTATGGACAATATGAACCTGTTTTCGGAACAACACATTGTATACCAGAACTGCGAAACGCGCACTGAATCCGGCCTTGGCGGTGTGGGTGTCCACAATATCCGGTTTGAACCGGTTCAACGTCTGAAAAATCCGTATCATGGCCTTGATGTCCAGCGGGAGGCTGATATCCCGTTGCAGTTCCGGAATGACATAGGGCTTATTCGCATCCCTGTCAAACAGATAACTCATGTCTCCTTCCTGGGATGAAATGTTGCCGGTAACCAGAAGTGTTTCGAATTGTTCCGGATTTAAGCCTGTCGTCAGGAGATGAACGTGAATCGCAGGTCCTCCGATATTGAGTCGGGCGATCATCCGGAGGATCCGGATGCGGCGGGGAACAACCGATTCCTGCGTCTTCCGTTTCTCAAAGGGGACCACAGAGGCTTTCCCCAGACAACTCTGGATAAATCCCGATGTCGCGACAAAACACATCCGGAAAAACAGCCCGGCAATAATCATGGGTTTCATCAGCCAGGGAGAGGGCCGATTGTATTTGTCAAACAACAGGTACACACTCTTGTGGAACTCAAACAGGGACCGGAGCATCAGTTGGTTGCTGCTGACCCCCACATAATGAATCACCCGGGACAGTGGGAAATAGACCACTTTCCATCCGCCATCCCACATCCGGCGGCACCAGTCGGCATCCTCCCAGTACATGAAAAACCGCTCGTCAAACATTCCCACCTGTTCGATCGCCTCTCTTCGCACGATCATACAGGCTCCGGAAACCCAGTCCACCTCCATGGGAGTGACACCGTCGCACCGGTTGGTCAGAACATTGGCGTTCGTGATCCGGTTTTCCGGAAAAAGCCTTGTAAACAGGGATTTTCTGCCGAAAAATGCGGTCAGGGGGGTGGGGAAAGAACGGGCGGAACCCTGAATAGAGCCATCGCCATCGAGAATTTTCGGGCCCACGATTCCAACCGACGGATGCCTTTCCAAATAGGGTGCCACGGCCTCGAAAAATCCCGGTTCCATCAGGGAATCGGGATTCAGAAGAATCACGTAGGGCGAAGTGCCGAGACGAATCGCCTGGTTCACCGCCGCCGCAAACCCCAGGTTCTCGGGATTAAGCTCCACTCGAACCTCGGGAAACCGGGAAGAGATCCGTTCCGGACAATCCTGGGAATGATTGTCCTGTACATATATCGAAGCGGGGAATTCTCCCAGCGAATCAATTACGGTGGCCAGACATTTCAGCAGATAATCGGTGCTGTTATAATTTACGATGATGATATCAAAAAGGGTGGGATCTCCCTGATCAGACATGGTGTTCCTTTTTTTTTCGAATTTGGACCCGATCCATCAGATGTTCCGGTGTCATAATCGACCGGATATACCGGCTTTCCACCTTTCGCCCCGCCTGGATAATTTCGCGTTTACCCATGTTTTTCCGTAATCCGGCCGCCGCATCGATCTTGGCCCGGACAAAGGGAAGCCAAAGCCCCCGGAAACCAAAAAAAGCTCCGGCAAAAAGATTATACAGGACGTGGTGATGCCAGCTTGCCGGCAACAACTCCCGCGGCATATTTTTCAGATACACCCATTCCAGGTTCCGGTGGCCGTAATATACCGAAACGGGGGAATCGTGGCGGATGGTGCTGCTGGCCCGATGAAACACTTTGGCCTCCGGTACGTACATACAGCGGTATCCTCTCAGTTGAGCCCGAAAACTGAGATCCACATCCTCATACAGCAAAAAAAAATCCTCATCCAAGAATCCAATGTCCCGCAACATTGCCATGCGATATATTGCGGCACCCGCACAGGCACCGAAGATCCATTCCGGAGAATCATACATTCCGGAAGGACATCCCCTCCCGCGCAGGATTCCCGCACCGGCAAGGCTGTATCCGTCTCCGGCGCGGTCGATCCGGTCCGGATGATCGGCAAACAGCATTTTGGAAGCAGCGAAACCCGCATCCGGATACCGGATCATCGCCTCCAGGAGAGCTTCCAGCCATTTCGGATGCGCGATTGCATCATTATTCAACAGAACTGCCAAGGATGTGTCGACGGTGTGCAACGCGATATTGTTGGCCCGGCAGAAACCCATGTTTACCGGAAGGGGAATTCGATCCACCCGGGGAAACAAGCGCCGGACCTTTTCCATGGATCCGTCCTCGGATCCGTTGTCCACCACCACAACCCGATCCGGTAGGTGGAGCTGGTGATAGAGGGCATCCAGACATTCCAGGAGCATGTCCGCGCGGTTCCAATTCAAAACGATCACCGTGACCAGCTTCATTCGTTCTCCCGGAAAAACCATCGAAGATACCATTCGATCAGCCGAGTGGAACGTCCGGCCTGTTTGCGTCTGCGAACAATCGAGGCCATTACGTGGTATTCCGATACCGTCACCGCATCCCAAAACCGACGGTCTGAGAGGCAGGCGGCCGCCGATCTCTTTTTACGCTTTCGGATCAGGAGAGGAAGCTTCCGGACTGCCTCCCACACCCCTTGTATACAAGCCCTTCCCAGACCTCTGAAAACACAAAGCCCTATCCAGTATCCCTGATATAGAAAAATAACCGGAAACCGTGTGATCAGGATGGATACAGGATAATTTTTGACAATTACCTGCAGCAGGTTGCGGGAGGTCATACGAACGACAAAGGAATTCAGGCGACTTCCACTGGTCATGCTGCCCATATGAAACACCCGGGCCAACGGAACATAACGGCAGGCCAATCCCAGTCGGCACGCATGGAGATTCAGGTCCACATCCTCGAGATACGCGAAAAAATCGGCGTCAAAGAGTCCGGCGCGTTCGAAAAATCGGCGCCGGTACAAGGCCGCACCGGCACAGGCCCCGAATACGGGCATGGAAATATCGAAGCGCCCATCATCCGATTCTCCCGTTCCCATCCGATATCCGGCCCCTCCCCGAAACATGCCGTCACCGGCCCCATCCAAACGTGACCGGTCAAAAAAATCCAGCATTTTGGGGGCGAAACTGTCTGCATCGGGCCAAATCGATGCGGCATCGACCAATCGTTCCAGACATTTCGGGTCCAGTTCCGTGTCGTTGTTCAGCAAAAATATCAGCGGGCTTTTCGATCGCCGGATTCCGGCATTGACAGCGCCTCCGAATCCGCGGTTCTCAGGAAGCTCGATCACTTCCATTTCCGGATACACCCGGCGGGTCCACCCAGCGGATCCGTCCGTGGACCCGTTGTCCACAACGATGACCGAAAAATTTCCGAATGTCTGGCACCGCAGGGAAGGGAGGCAGGTTTCCAGAAAACGCCTGCCGTTCCAGTTCGGAATGATGATGGAAACCAGGGGATCGCAGATGTTCATAAACGCGCCGGTCGTCTGGATAATCTCCGGCAGAACCGGGATATGACAGCCACGGATACCGAAAGTATGACCAAAAACACCCCCGGCAGGATCCAGGCGGATTCGACATTTGCCGGAATCATCCGAACCAAATGCACCAGCGGCACCAGAAGCCATCGGATAAGGCGGCGAAGGAAGTCATGACGGGAGATAAACTCCGCCAAGGGCGGTGAGCAGGTATAATACCATCGCACAAAGGCCGTTCCAACCCGACTGTTCAGCAGAACCGTATCCCGAAATCGTTGCAATTCCCGGACATGAGATTCCAACGGGGAACCGAAAGCCGCGGTGGCGATGAAACATCCCCCTCCCCCGCCCCCACCTCCGCCTTCATCCCCGGATTCCGGAGTCGGCCAAAGGATTCCGGCCATTGTCTGGTACCAGGTTTCCCCCATCACCCGGTATCCTTCGGTGTTCGGATGGAGACCATCCACATTCAATTCACTCCAGTCCATCACCAATGCCGCATACTGGTCACACAGGAAAATGGATTTATCTTCCGCCAGCTTTCGAATCGCCGGATTGTAGGTGTTGGGAATGTTCTTGTACGCCACGGCCACCGGCCTCTGATCAGGTGTCAACGTCGAAATTATGGGTACCAGGCCGGCATCCCGGCTTTTATCAACCATTACCCCCAAATTGTAGACGCTGGTCGAAAAGGAGATGCCGCTCCACACATCGTTGGTGCCTTCCAAGAGCAGAATATATGCACCCGGATATCCTGAAATAACATCATCGATCCGGCTCAACCCCTCAAAGGTGGTCTGACCGAAAACCCCGTAATTCAAAACCTGCCAGGATCCAGCGCCGGATTCATTGAGGGCCGCCTCCAGAACAGGTTCGTAGCCACCGATACGCTGGCCGTCTCCTTCGGTGGTAATATACGGATAGCCCACCGTAATACTGTCACCAAATCCGATCACGATGGAAGGGGAAGCCGGCTCCGGCTCCGGCTCCGGTTCGGGTTCGGGTTCGACAGGATCTTCCATGGGTACCGGGGGGGGTTCCTCGGTTTCCGCCCTTAGAAAGGCCGCATCGCCGGCCCAAATCGCCGCGCACAGGAAACACACGCCAATGAAAAAAAGTTTTCGAGCCATATCTGCCTTAGATGAAACAATTTCCCGTATAGTCAAGGCCGGCATCGGGATGGACATATCACTCCGCAGTTGGTCTCATGCGGCCGTAATGACCCCGAATGTGGTAAGACCTGTTCTCCCGCGTGGCCCTGGGAAGATGGATGGAGGCTTTATCCGGCTCTTTCACAATTTCCGGAAGGCGGCGCAGCAAGGAATCCGAAACGATGCCACCAGAATCATCCGAGGAAGAGGAGGTGTTTTGCTCCACTTTTTCAGCCCAGTTTTTTCCTTGCCAATAACTGGTGAAGGATCGGTATCCTGCTCCTTCCAGACCGGACCAGCGAACCCAGGGAAGGCCGTTGGATCCAATTCCAATGACGGGCAGGATATCCGGAACCGAATTGTCCGCATGAATCCGGGCCGGAGACTCCCAGGCCCCGTCATTCCATCGGCTGAAAAAAATATCGTCATCCTGTCCGTCAAAACCCGCCCAGACCAGCCATGCCAAGCCATCCGGATCCACCGCAACGGCCGGCGCGGTATTGGAAACCATTCCGGTGGCGTATTCCGTAATTTTCCATGAATCCCCGTTAAACCAAGCCGTGTTCAGATGCGTCTTTGCCCCATCCAGAGCCGACCAAACTACCCAGATCCGCCCCCGGTCGTCTGAACTCAGACTGGGAACCAGATTGATCCGGTTTCCGGAAGACAGTTGGGTCTTTCCTGTCTCCGCGCCGTCGACGATCCGGGCAAAGAAAATCTGGTGTGTCCGCCCGTCGAATTCCGACCAGGCGATATGAACAGTGGAGGAGTCCTCCTTCGTTTCGGCAGCCGATCCTTTCTCCACCCCAGCCGCCAATATCCAGCACAGGATCATACACAACCGGATAAAACCCTTTCGGTTCATTTTTCCCGCCTCGTGGAACCATCGTTTTCGATTTTTTTACGAATGACATAAATCGGCTTGTTTTGGGACTCATGATAGGTTCTGGATTGCATTTCTGCAATCAACCCCAGGGAAACGAACTGAAGCCCCATAAACATCAACAGGATTGCCAAAAGCAGCAACGGACGGTTGGCGATCCCGATCCCGAAGAATTGCCGCTGCACGGTCATGACCATGGCAATCAAAAAGCCGGCCATGCCACTGGTGAACCCCAGCAGGCCGAAAACCTGAATCGGCCTGGTCGAGTAGGAAAGCAGAAATTTCACGGTTATCAGATCCAGAATAACCCGAATGGTCCGGGATATCCCATATTTCGATTTTCCAAACCGGCGTTCTCGATGGTTCACCGCCAGTTCCGTGATGGAAGCCCCCAATCCGCTGGCGATCGCGGGAATAAAACGGTGCATTTCCCCATACAATCGGATGTTCTGGGTGATCTCTTTCCGAAAGGCTTTGAGCGTGCATCCGTAATCATGCAGTTGGACATGCGTCGTTGTGGAAATCACCCAATTGGCGATCAGAGAGGGTAGCCTCCGGTTGATAAAGGGGTCCTTACGATCCGAACGCCATCCATTCACCAGGTCATATCCCTCCCGCAGCTTTTCGATCATTCGCGGAATATCCCGGGGGTCGTTCTGCAAATCCGCATCCATCGTGATGATCATATCCCCCCTGGCATGATCAAACCCCGCGGACAGCGCGGCCGTCTGACCGAAATTTCTTCGAAAGCTGATCACAATCAGATGTTCATCGCATTTCTGCAGACCCACCAGGATGTCAAAGCTTTCATCCGAGCTTCCGTCATCCACGAAAATCAGCTCATATGTCCATTGCGAGGAGGACAGCACCTCCGTAAGCTCTCGGTACAGAATCGGAATGTTTTCCGCCTCGTTCAGCAGAGGAATTATGACAGAAATGTCCAAACAGCCCTCCGATATCGTGATGTTTCGGCAACCAGTCGATGCCCTGTTCTTGTTTATTCCGGATACATGGATTCCATGATCCGGCCTACAGGCACGTCCCACTTCAAACGGGTGTTTCCGATCTTTCTGGCGATCACCAGGGAATGCACATATGCGGAAGCGTGCTGGGTGTCATACGTTCCCTGATACATTACATACGGTACCACCCGGACCCGGTCGTACAACGCGGTGGCCACCACCTCGAAACCGGAAAACCCGTTGAAAAGACCATGCCAAGCCGTATCCGAAAATCTCCAGAAGTCCCATGGAATATCATGAAGGGGAAAGGCATGATGCGTCAGTATCATGGCCAACCCCCCTTTTTTCATGATGCGGTTCATCTCCACCACCACTTTCCATGGCATGAGAAGATGCTCAAATACATTCAAGGAATAAACAAAGTCAAATTCATTTCGGGAAAAATACCGGCTCAGATGATGTGCGTCTCCAACCACATCCACGTTTTCCCCCGCCATGATATCCAGCCCGGTAAATCTCATGTGTTCGGGAACCAGCCTCTTTCGGTTGGATACTCCCGAACGCGCTCGGGAACCGATCTCCAACACCCGGGCACTGTTGGGAGCTTTTTCCATCTCCTGCCGGAACAAGTCAATCCATTGATCCTTCCCGTACGGCCCGCGCTTGACACCTTCCATCCACAAGTCATTCAGAACGATCTCGGATCCGTCACTCATATAAAAGAACAGCTGAATTGAAAGGATATTCTCCCGTTGCATGGTGTTTGCCGGGAAAAAGAAACGGAAACGGGCATGAGATGCGATCTTCCCATACACGCTTTCCACATCTTCGCTGCGGATCCCCTGCCGGGCAGAAACGACTCTCCTGCCATCCGGAAGGCCATAACCTTCCTCGACGATATACAGTCCCCGGCAAAACGCCCATCCCCGGATCAGGACCCATTCCTGAAAACAGGTGAATTCATCAATATAGTAGACCAGTTTTTCGGCCATTGATTCCTGCTTGAAACGCTTATGGCAGTCCGAATTATTTCATAACCGGAACCATGCGCCATCCGTCACTTTCGGAAAATTCCCTTGCACTGAAACACCAGACAACCACCTTTTTTTTCGGAAAATATCCCGGATCAATCTGGACCCGACGCATCAGATTGATCCGGGCCGGGGTGGCACCCGAACCGCGGACGGCGATCAGATCCACCGGATATCCCAACTCCAGACTCAACTGATCGAAAAAACCAGCTCCTTCGGAATGCATATCTCCACCCGCCTGAAACACCAAACCATGACTGTCCGCCAAGATCAGAACCGGGCTTTCGGAATCCGGTGCCAGAAAAACGGCCCGGTCTCCCAAGGATCGCTCCACCAGACGGAGAGGAATTCGTTCCCGTTCGGAATCATTCCCACCCGGCAGTTTGGTCAAGTCTCCGGTGATTTCCACCGTAGCCAAACGGGTTGAAAGAAGAACTTCCGGATCCGGTTGGCGTATCTCCAGAGAGCGGATTTTCCGGGCGGCCTCCCGGGCCGCCGCCTGGCATCCAGATCCGGACCAGTGCGTATCGGTACGGCAATACAATGGATCAGAATTCTTTGTTTTCTCCTCGAGAAAGATGTCTGTCAGATCCAGGACATCGACTCCCCGGCTTCTGAGCAGGGCATAAAATTCCCGGTGGTACGGATCCAGTCGTCTGGAACCCTCCTTTGACGCGAATTCCGATTTCCACCGCTCCGGATGGATGACCACTTTGGGAGGAACCGGCATCAGGATCAGGTGAATACCGGCCCGCTTCAACTGATCGGCAAAATCCAGAATCACCGGTAACGGATCCCGATGATTCGGGCTCGCGGCCCGCCCCGCCGCCAGTGAATCCGGTCCCCAAAACCGCTTTTTACCCATGTGGACCAGTTCCACTGTCAGATACAACCAGCCGCCCTCTCCCCGGATTGCTCCATTTCCCTGATCCTGGCTGGCCTGTCCCTGTTTCCGGCATGCGTCAAGGAACGCTTCCGCCACATCCTGGGACCGGCTTCCAACGGGAATTCCAAACAGTATGGCAAAAACCAACAGGCCGATCATCCCAAACCGACCTCCGGTGACACGGAATCTCCGAACAAATCTTTGCCATACATCAATCATTTTCACGTACCAATTCCCCCCAAAAAGGTTGCGCAAACATCAGATCGTCATCCTCCGGCTCGCTCCGGTTGAAACCTCCCATCCGCTCTTCGACATCCGACCACGCCCGGAGCCGAAGACAAATCCGGTCGCCGATCCGCAATCCAGCCGCAGCCGTCAATCGGTTTTCCCGCATACTCTGAATATACACCAGAGCCTGTCCGGAATTCAACGAAGGATTCCCGGACCGGATATCCATCACATGAAGGGAAGCAATATGATCCGCATAGGGAACCGATCCGGGGCTGGGTACCGAGGAAATGGAGGCCACGGTTCCGGATACAATCCATGATTCTCCGGAATTTGGAGTAAGAAACGGAGACTCGCCTGGGATTCCCGTTTTCAGTTCAATCGGACTCCAGTCTCCGTAGGTTAGTTCCCGGGCGGCAAACTGCCAGATGATCAGTTTTTTTCCCGCCAGGCGATCCTTGCCCGCGGCAAGTTCCCGGCTGAGAAACCTTCTGCCGGATATCGCGCCCGCGTCGTTTTGAACGATCCGGTCGATAGGTTCCCGCAGATAATAGCTCAGCATTTCGGCCAATCCCCCGGAGCGCCCCCAGTTCATGGATTCCATGGAGTAGATATTGCTGAAGCTGTCCCCCACCAGTAGAATGCCGGCGGATGGGTTTTCCCGCCAAAGTTCCCCTTCCGGACCCAGAATTTCGTGTATCGTGACCGTCTCCGGCTCCCATTCCACCATAGATCTGCCCGGGTGGATCATGGCAGCGATATCCCCATGGTTGGTCACCGTGCGTTCCTTTTGCACGAATGTTACCGCCCCGGTGGGCCGGATTTCCCGGACACGCCCGGCAATCTCCCTGGCCACCGCCTCCATGGCATCCGGAGTCCAATGGGTATCGGTTTTCAAATACTGGTGTGCACCGGTTTGCTGCTTCCGAGCCAACAGGAAAGGGTGCACATCCAACACGGTTACTCCCCGCCTGAGAAGTTCCTCCACCCATTGGGCATACCAGGGGGGCAACAGCGAGGTTTGGCGGTTGGAAAAGCCCTCCCATAAAAATTCCGGCTCCAGGGCAGCCTTGGACGGGATCGGTACCACCATCAGTGCGATATCCCGGGCTGCGAGCTGGCGATGGAAATCCAGAATGCTCTCGATGGATCGAGATTCGGCCGACGCCAGATCGCGGCTGGAATGGGTCAGGAGTCGGACATCCTTTTCATAGTAGAGCCACCCGTCCTGTCCAATTAACGCGTTCTCACCGGCAACCCCCAGGCGGCGATAGATCGGACGGAGAAAATCGATCAGGGCTCTGCGGAAAAAAAAACTTTCCTCCAGCCAGCCTTCAACCCCGTGGATCTTTTCCAGCAGCCGTCTGTTCTCCTGGAGGATCCGGTCGGCCGGACGCATCCGTTCTTTTCCGTGAATTTCCAACGGGTCGGACGAACCGATCGTTTCCGGGCAGGCCGGCGTTCGGGACTCCAAACCACGATACCATTCCGGGATATGGGAAAAAAGCTGTCCGAGAGGAACCAATCCGATCGAAACCAGAAAAAACAAAACCGGCATCCATTCTCTTCGAATAGGGTACATGAACATAGGGTTATTCATCCCGAGACAGGCGGTTCGGGAAAAATCGCAACTACCCGCACGACCTGTTTCTGCTTCATCTTTGCTTTACTCTGGTATAGTGCCAGCTCGAATCGACTCTCAGGGTCCGCTTTTGGATATGAATCTGAACGGCTTCCGAAAGATGATTCAAAAAATAAAATAAATAAACGGATTGTAAGCCTGTGTTGTCAAAACCGCAACCGATATCCAGAACAGAAACAGACAGGCCGCCATTTTGATTCCATTCACCCGGAGGGTCCACTCCCCGCTCTGCGGGCAGAAGGCAGTGATCCCGACAGCCGCTGTAAGGGTGATCAGATAATAAGGCTGGTAGAGGATTCCTTTCAGCAGCGCGGCATTTTCCGACACCGAAACCAGCCCGAACATAAACTGGAAGTAGCGCATGGCATGGAAAATGTCTTCGGCCCGGAACAATACCCATGTCAGCAAAACCAACACGAATGTGACCGCGATTTTCAGATTCCGCGGCAGGCCCTGATATATCGGCCGCTTGCCCATAGCCCTTTCAAAAGACAGGAATAGGCCATGAACCGCGCCCCAGGCGATGAAATTCCACGCCGCTCCGTGCCACAGGCCGCCCAGCAACATCACAATCCCGACATTCAGATAGGTTCTTTTTTGCGAACTCCGGTTACCCCCCAGAGAAAAATATAAATAATCCCGAAGCCATGTGGAAAGAGAGATATGCCACCTTCGCCAGAATTCCGTGATGGACGCCGACCGATAGGGAGAGTCGAAATTTTTCGGAAATACGAATCCCAGCATCAGTCCGAGTCCGATGGCCATATCCGAGTAGCCGCTGAAATCGAAATAAATCTGAAAGGCATAAGCCAATGCGCCGTACCACGCATCCAAGGCTCCCAGGTGTCCCGCGCTGAAGGTCCAGTCCGCTACCTTACCGCAAGGGTTGGCGATCAGCACCTTTTTGGCCAGCCCCAGGCTGAAACAGGCGATTCCCCTGGCAAATTTCTCCAGGGTATGAGTACGACCCGCCAGTTGATCCGATATGTCGGAAAACCGGATGATCGGCCCGGCCACCAACTGTGGAAACATGGAGACATAGCAGGCGAAATCAATCAAACTGTCAATCGCGCGAACCTTTCCCCGGTAGACATCAATCGTATAACTCATGGATTGAAAAGTATAGAAGCTGATACCCAGCGGAAGGGTCACCTGAAACCCGAAATCCAATAACGGTGATTCCATTCCAGCCACAGAGAGCGCATACCGGACGGAATCGATTCCGAAATGATAATATTTGAAAAACCCCAGCAGGCCCAAATTGGAAACCAGGGAAACCAGCAGCATCCGTTTCCGGAGTCTTTTCCGGGACAGAGATTCCGGATTTCCGGGATGCTCTGACAGGATTTTTCCGATGGTCCGGCCGCAGACAAAATCAATGGCAGTGGAAGCGACCATGACCAGTATGAACAGCGGATTGGACCAACCGTAAAACAGATAACTGAACAGAGTCAGCGTAAGATGTCGATATCGGGCGGGAACACCGTAATAGGCGATGAGAACGGCAGGCAGAAAATAGAAAAGGAAAATGTGCGAGCTGAATACCATTGCATCGCTAGCCGGACATGTCGATGAACAGGGGGAGGTCCCAGGCGTCCATATCCTGAATTGTCCGTTCGCTTTCCAACTCCGGGTGGAAAGTCATATTTTCAACCGTCATGATATAGTTTTCACCGATCGTACGGGAAAACTCCGGAATGACGAGTCGGTCCCGTATCACCCAGTGAGCCACCAGAATCTGGGAACCCACGGGCAATCCGCCTGCAGCGGCCAGGAGTTCATACCGGTAGACAGACAGGGCGTGAGGGTAGGGTGCGATGGATTCCGGAGTCGGGGTGTGGCTTTTTTCCAACAGCCTGGCATGCACTTGAAGAGGAGATGATGGTTTCGGGAGGATTTGGCCACCTTCGGACTTGTTCGGATTGGACCAGCGGAGGGGGGCCAGGGATCGGCTTTCCCCCCCCTCGATCCACGCATCCGGGAAAAAGTCGGCCTTGTCATTATGAGTGATTCGGGTCCACTTCTCCACCCGCTGCATATCGTCGGAAAAGCGTCCCAGGTATACCTCCACCCCGGTTCCGCCTCCCCGGATATTGTTGGTTCCAACCTGAATGGTATACGGGCCGGTCATGGCGAAATAGGCGGGATGATTCGTCCAGCGTGGATGATATACCTCGTGTCCGCCGGCACCCGGCGCACCGGTTATCGGGATCCGCCAGGATCGGCGGTTACCTTCGGTGTGCAGGATCAGATTCCGGTGTTGTCCGTCAAACATCCACATCAGGTAGCTGTTGTCCGGACTAAGGGATGTCCAGCATCCCCTTCCGTATTGCTGATACGACCCGTTCGGGAGTACCGCCAGACCGGTATCCGGCCAGGGGAAGGTGGCCGCCGCGCGTGTGCCGTCCGCCGAAATTTGAAAACTTTCGATACCAACCAGCGTTTTATCCCAGACCAGTTCCGTTTGATCGGTGGAATCCAATCGGATTCGGACGATTTGCGCAAAACGCTCATTGACCGAATCCGTCGGCCGTGGATTCCGGGCCGCATATATCCATTCGTGACCGGTGGATGGATCCTTCCAAAAATCCACTGCGATCCCTTCCCCCACGGTACGCAGGCCTCCGCCATTCCAATCGACAACCATGACCCGATTCGGGGTCGGAAGGGAAAAGACAATCCGGTCGCCGGATGGGCCGAGCAACGGCTTTCGGTAAGGACCTGTCTCGGGCAGGATTTCCCGCTCCCCCTTCGGGTCGGCGGAATCCCAACCCATCAACTTCAGGCGGTTTCCCCGGGTCAACACATCCCGGCCATCCCCGTAGTCCTGGAGCCACACCACCCGGGCGCGGGATCCGGCAAAAAAATCCCCATCCACATGGTTTCCGGCGGAGCAAATCGCCGAAAAGAGGATGAGGCTCACCCCGATCAACCCGGTCAGACATCTATGCATCATCAACTACCGATCCTTTTCCGGCTCCGGGGAAAAGCGGTCAACATCCGCCGGCGGCCCGATCGGTTCTCCACGGGTCCGAACGACACGCGCGGGCACCCCCATGCAGACACTCCGATCAGGCACCGAGCGGGTCAGGACCGCTCCGGATGCGGCAATGGACCCGGAGCCGACCTTCACCCCTCCATGGACAAGGACATGGGCGCCAAGCCAGACATCCGAGCCGATCCGGACTCCGTTATCCGGCCGGATACCCTGCATCCGGATCGGAATATCCACCCGGTCCGTATGGTAATTTCCCCCTCCGACGATATAGCATCGGGGACCAATGACCACATCCTCTCCGA
The DNA here is from genome assembly GCA_964614125.1 of uncultured Desulfobacterales bacterium. GTDB lineage: Bacteria > Desulfobacterota > Desulfobacteria > Desulfobacterales > Desulfatirhabdiaceae > UBA4064. The sequence continues at coordinate 52,217 of CAZTKB010000001.1, forward strand.
TTTCCACGGAGCAATGGTTGGTGGACTGGACAATGGTCTGGGCGTTGATTCCGGTACGGTTTCCAATTCGGATTTTACCGTTTTTACAGGATATCAGGACATGGTTGGAAAGAATGACGTCGTCCCCCAGCCATACGGCGCATCCATCGGTGTCGTGCCGGCCATCCAGAATGCATCCTTCGCTGACGACCACCCGGTTTCCGAGATGAATACGGCGGGGATGCCGCAAGGTGACACCCGGCGCAAACACACATCCCCGGCCGCAGGATCCAAACAGCCGGGGCCACACGGACTTTCGCAGGAACAGTCCGGCCGCGCCCGGAATGCCGGATAAAATCACACAACATTCAAAAAACAATAAAGCCGGGATCGACCGGTTGCCGACAACCACCTGACGGTACCTGGCTGAAGCGGACCCGCCTTCTGTTACGGCGCTATGGGTTTTTTTCATGGTTCCATCATCCCCCCGGCCGGGTGTGCCACGGGTCTGATGCAGCCCCGCGGCACGTCCGATACCCCTCGGCGGGAAAATTCACCCCATTTTATCATGGCCAGGTGATCATTTTGACGTTGGTTCTCTCATAGACATTCCGTTTGGAATCGCGGGCCAGCCCGCTGACCATGAACCCGTATTTCGTGCCGGATTTGGGTTTAAAATTGTTCAGGGGTGATACCTTGATATGAGAGCCGTCCACTGCACTGACTGATTTGGTGGTCTGCCCCTTCCGGAGCCATTCCCACGTCGCGGCATACCAGGTTCCGTCCTGTTTGACAAAAATCCACGGGTTCGCGTTCAGATCCTCGGAACTGGAGTATTGCGGCCAGCTGTTGGCCTTGTCATAGTTCAGGGTGATCGAGGATGAGGAAACAGAAACCGAGGACAGCGTGCTGCTCTGTTTCCACCCGGAAACATTGGTGTGAAGCCACACGACGCCGGAAAAATCGGCCGGAACCTCATCCGAGGAAGGCGGCGGTTCCGGCTCGGAAGATACCGCCGGAACAAACTGCTTCAGCCACTCGATCATTTGGATGGTGATATTGTAGTAGTTGGATTGTTTCACCACCTGATCCAACAGCGTGATAAAGTAAATAAACTCCGTGGTAAGCGGTTCCAGGTCCGGATAGTAGATTTTTCCGACGATATATCCATACTGGATCGCAGTGGTCAGGTCATCGGATATTTCGACCGGTACCGGGCAGTAATACTGGATCAGCAGCTTGGCATAATAGGCTGTCACGTAATCGGTCCCGGTGCCATAGTAAAACGTAAAGGTAAGCTCCTCTGGAGTGGCCGTGCTTTCCGGAATATAGTATCCTTGGTCGGTGGCCATGGCGGTCTGCGATGGGGCAAAAAGAGTCACGAACAGGAAAAAGAATAGAATTCCAATGCCAGAAGCGGTTTTTCGGTGTTTCATGCAAACAGGTTCCTTTCC
>CAZTKB010000002.1:0-33431 GCA_964614125.1 uncultured Desulfobacterales bacterium
AAATCCTGAAAGACGACCCCAACAAACCCTGGCATATCGCCGCCGATGAACTGACCTACGACGATAAAACGGAAGAATATATCGCCAAAGGCAATGTGACCATCACCAAGGAAAATAGAAAATTATCCGCCGATTTTGTGCGATTCGACCACAAGAACATGATCGCCAACGCCTCCGGCCACGTACTCATGACCGTGGGGGGAGACCTACTCACCGGCAATCAACTGGAAATCAATCTTGCCACCGAGACCGGAACCCTCTTTGAAGGTACCGTTTTTTTAAAACAGAATCATTTTTACATCAGCGGCAGCAAACTGGAGAAAACCGGGGAAAAAACCTATCACGCCGAACAGGGCAGCCTGACCACTTGCGACGGCCCCAAACCCGCCTGGAAAATCACCGGACGGAACATGAACGTCACCCTGGAAGGATATGGAACCGTTAATCATGCCGCCTTTTACGCAGGCGGAGTTCCGGTTCTCTATTCCCCCTATTTGCTGTTTCCAGCGAAAATCAAGCGGCAATCCGGCCTCCTGCTACCGCAAATGGCCTATTCCGAACGAAACGGATTCGAATATTCCCAGCCATTTTACTGGGCCATCAACGACCACCAGGACGCCACTTTCTATCTGAATCACATCGCCCAGCGTGGTGAAATGGTCGGGTTGGAATATCGATATCTCCTCAACCAGGAGTCCAAGGGAACCATGCTGTTCAGTTTTCTGGACGATCGGAAAACGGATGACGGAACCGGTACCTCTACCCAGGATTGGGGATATTCCCAGGACAGCGAAACCCGACCCAATTCAGACCGATATTGGTTTCGAATGAAGCATGACCATGCGCTGCCCTATCATTTTTATGCCAAATTGGATCTGGATATTGTCAGCGATCAGGACTATCTGCAGGATTTTCGCAATGGTTACACCGGATTCGACGAAAGCGACATCACGTTTTTCCGATATTTCGGGCGAGACCTCGATGACTACAATGATCCGGTCCGTGTCAATCGTTTGAACGTCAGCAGGTACTGGGTGGGATACGGCCTGAATACAGAAGTGCGCTGGTACGACAATGTCATCAACCGAAGATGGGAAGATACAGACCCAACTCTCCAGAAACTACCCTATATCCAGTTTTACGGGTCCAAAAAACAGGTGCCGTCCACACCCCTGTATTTTGATATGAATACGGAATATAATCATTTTTACCGGCAGGACGGAACCCGTGGACAACGTGCGGATATCTATCCCCGCATGTATTATCCCTACCGTTTCCGAAATTATTTCACCCTCGAACCTTCCGTTGGTTTCCGCCAGACGGCCTGGTATGTGGATACCTTTGATGAGAATCCGGAAGACAGCAACAGCACCCTCAGCCGAAGTATTTACGACATTGACCTGGATCTCTCCACCGAATTTTTCAAGGTTTTCAGCCTGACCGGAGAAAAGGTCGACAAACTCAAACATGTCATCCGTCCCAGAATCACCTACACCTATGTTCCGGATTACAACCAGGACAAATATCCTTACTTTGATCGGATTGATCGGATCAAGGAAGAAAATATCGTCCTTTGGTCGCTGACCAACACATTCACGACCAAGCTGAAACCCCGGACCGAACCTGCCGCCACGGAAGCCTCCCCCTATAAGGTGCCCGGATACGCGTATCACGAATTCCTTCGATTTTATCTGGAGCAAGGGTATGACATCAACCTCGCCAACCAGGACGATCCGGAACCTTTTACTCCTATTTACGGAGAAATCCAGTTTGAGCCATTCCGACACCTCATTCTTCAAGCTGATGCGGAATATTCCCATTACCGGGGGGAGTTCGAAACCCACAATATTGGCTCCGTCGTGTCCGACACGCGGGGAGACCAGATTTTCGTGGAATATCGGTATGCGCAGGATCAAAGCGAATCGGTCTATACGAATCTTCTGATCAAACTGTCCGACAACCTTCGTGCGTATACGGATTACGAACGGAATATGTACGATAATCAACGGATCCAGTCAGGATTCGGCCTCAAATATTATTCCCAATGCTGGTCCCTGGACATGCGTTATATCGATGAAATCGACGACAGGCGATATGTCTTTTTGATCAACCTTTTCGGTCTGGGCGGTTTTGGAAGCGGAACACCAAGCCGGGAATTTGAAGATATCTTCGGCGGTCGCAATACCATGCTGGGATCTCCCTATCAGGTTATTTCAACCCAATAACAATCCGACACCATCTCCTCTCATCCGCAGCCGGCCTCCTGATCCCACGGCGGCCGGCGGGTGTATCGGCGTTCCCTGTGTTTCCGGTATACAGCCCCGGCTTCCACACCAGCCCCCGGCGCAGGTACCGGATTTCGCTTTAGACAATCGTAATGGTACGGCATCTTGACGGGAAGAGTCAAATCATGGTCATCGTAAAAACACCGCTTCGCCTGAGCTTTGTGGGCGGAGGCTCTGACATACGGGAATTTTATCAACAAAAAACAGGGAAAGTGGTCTGCACCGCTATCGACAAATTTGTGTATGCCATTGTAAATGCCAGATTTGACGATCTGATCTATATCAACTATTCCAAAAAGGAGTGCGTGGGTTCAGTGGATGAAATCAGGCACGACCTGGTTCGGGAAGCAATGAGAATCACCGGAGTGGATCGTGGTGTCGAAATCACCACCCTGGCGGATGTACCCTCCACAGGATCCGGGCTCGGCAGCTCCAGTTCCATCACCGTAGCACTTCTCCATGCCCTGTATGCGTTTCGAAATACGCTGGTAACCGCCGAACAACTTGCCCAGGACGCATGCCGGATTGAAATCGACATACTTGGAAAACCCATTGGACGCCAGGACCAGTATGCTGCGGCATACGGAGGTATCAATCAGTTTGTTTTCCATCCCGATGACATGACGGAACGGAAACCTGTATGGATAAGCAGTTCGGCCCGGCGAAAATTTTCTTCTTCCCTGCTGTTGTATTTTACCGGAATCACCCGCAGTGCGGATTCCGTTCTGTCCGTTCAAAAGGCCAACTACCAAATAGCCGACAAATTTCAGATCATGGACCATATGGTTTCCCTGGTTGACCCGTTTGTCTTAGCGATGCAGGAAGCGGATATCCACACCTGCGCCGAACTTCTGGCCGACAATTGGCGTCTCAAAAAACAGATGGCAGGTGGAATCTCGAACCTCCATATTGATACCATGTATGAAAAAGCCCTCTCCGCCGGTGCCCTGGCCGGAAAAATCGCCGGAGCAGGCGGCGGCGGATTTTTGATGCTTCTGGTGCCGAGAGACCACCAAAACCGGGTATTTGAAGCTATGCAGGAATACCGGGAATTGCCTTTCATGATGGAAGAAAGCGGCAGTAAGATCATCTTTGATGACCGATCCTATTCCAGCAAATAACCAATTGCAGACAGCCGCCGCCTCCCCCGAACCGGCTGTTCCGAAACAGGTGAAAAAATATGAAAGTATTGATTACCGGAGGCGCGGGATTCATCGGATCTCATACCGCTGACGCACTTCTGGATGCCGGACATGAAGTCCGGATCATGGACAATCTGCATCCTACGGTACATCCTCTGGGAAAGCCCGGTCATATCCGATCCGCGGTGGAGTTCATAATCGGGGATGTCCGGGACAAATCTGCCTTTACTCAGGCACTTGCCGGCGTGGACGCGGTGTACCATTTCGCGGCCTATCAGGATTACCTGGTTGATTTTTCTACATTTTTCTCTGTAAATTCCGTTTCGACGGCCTTGCTGTACGAAATTCTGGTGGAAACCGGAATGGCGGACCGCATATCCAAGGTGATTGTCGCTGCCAGTCAGGCTGTCATGGGGGAAGGCAGGTACCGTTGTTCGAACTGCTTTGAAGAAAACCCCGTCGATATCTTCCCCGGAATCCGCCTGGAAAAGCAACTGGCCGCAGGCGAATGGGACCATCGCTGCCCGCATTGCGGACAGATATTGTCCTGGCAGACATCAGATGAAACCGTGATGAATCCGTGCAACCCCTATGCGATTTCCAAACAATCCCAGGAAAATATTGCCATTCATCTGGGTTCCAGATATGATATACCGTCTGTGGTCATGCGTTTTTCCATTGTTCAAGGGGCACGTCAGTCCTTTTATAACGCGTACTCCGGTGCCATGAGAATTTTTGCTTTGTCGCTGTTATGCAACCGGTCCCCCCTGATCTATGAGGATGGAAAGCAAATCCGCGATTACGTCGATATTCGGGATGTAATCTCCGCGAATCTATTGGTCCTTTCCGACCCACGCGCGGATTATCAGGTATTCAATATCGGAGGGAATCAAGCCTGGACAGTCAATCAATTCTATGAGGCGATGCAGGAGATTATCGGAAAACACTTGCCTCCCGTACGCGAAGGATTTTACCGGTACGGTGATACCCGGCATATTTTTTCAAATGTCGGCAAACTTCAATCTCTGGGGTGGCGCCCTACCCGCACGATAGCGGATAGTATAAGAAGTTACTGGGAGTACCTGACAGAACAGAACAGGCCTGAGGAAATTCTGGAATATGCCGAGCGACACATGAAACATCTCCGGGTGATACGGAAATCAGGCGTTTCTTTATGAAAGCCTTTCTTCTGGCCGCCGGACAGGGGACCCGGCTGCGTCCCCTCACTGATCATACCCCGAAATGTCTGATGCCGGTTCACGGAAAACCGCTGCTGCAGATTTGGATCGAATTATTGGAGAGGCACGGCATTGAGGAAGCACTGATTAATATTCATGCCCACGCAGAGCAAGTCCGAAGGTGGATTCAGGCGTTTCAGCCGAAAACCGGCGTCCGGATTATTCCTTTCTTCGAAAAAGAATTGCTGGGAAGTGCGGGTACATTATGGCGGCAACGTGATTTTGTGACAGGGGAACATTCGTTCGTAATTGCTTATGCCGATAACCTGACGAATTTACACTTGGGGACCATAATGAAAGCCCATGAGGCCTTCCACCGTGTCGGAGGAATACTTACGATGGGATTATTTCCATCTCCCAATCCAACCGAATGCGGTATCGTTTCTCTGAACACGGATTCCCGGATCGTATCCTTTATCGAAAAACCGACCCATCCCATCGGAAATCTGGCTAATGCGGGAATTTATATCGCATCACATCACCTGTATGAATTTTTTCCGCGGGAAGACGAAATCACCGGATCCGGTATCCTTGATCTGGGGCATCACATCCTCCCCCGGTTGGTTGGACACATGTTTGGTTATCCCATACAAGCCTATATTCGGGATATTGGATCACCGGAATCCTATCTTGCGGCACAGAGAGAGTGGCCGGCGGAATCATCCGAATGAGGGTAAGAATCCACGAAAAATTACCAGGAGCCTGCGTGAACATTAACTTCCATGCTCAACAATATATTGAAGAGTTATCGAGTCTTCTCCGTGGGCTGGATCTGAGGAAATTCCAGGAATTGGTTGAACTGATATTGTCCGCTTATCGGGGGGAAAACCGGATCTTTGTCATGGGAAATGGCGGGAGCGCGGCTACTGCATCCCATCTGGCCTGCGATATCAACAAGGGATGCTGTCTGGATCTGAACAAAAAATTTAAAGTGATCTGCCTGAACGACAGCCTTCCCACCATCCTGGCCCTGGCCAACGATCTCGACTATGAATCGGTTTTCGTCGAACAATTGAAGAATTTTTTTGTTCCCGGGGATCTCGTGATGGGTATATCCGGTAGCGGGAACTCACCGAACGTTCTTCGAGCAGTCGAATACGCCCGCGAACACCAGGGTATCACCATCGGATTGACTGGGTTTTCCGGTGGGAAGCTGGCTGCCATGGTCGATCTGGCCATGGTGATCCCAATCCGGGATATGCAAAAAATCGAAGACATGCATCTCATTTTGGTTCATATGATCATGCAATCGATATACGCCCGGCTTCATGATGCTTCCGGAGCATTGGTATGCTAGAAGATCCCAGCTGGTATGTGCTTCTCACACGAATCCGGTATGAAAGCACGGTCTATGAAGGTCTTCAGAAAAAAAACATTGAATCCTTCCTTCCGACCGTCCAACGCAGAAGCCGTCGAAAGGATAGAAAATTTTTTCTATCCCGACCGCTTTTCCCCGGATATCTGTTCGTTCGTACCAGCCTGGTTCCGGAAAAGCATATATTTGTGCTGAAAACCATCGGAGCCGTCTGCCTTCTGGGGGGAAACAACGGACCGGTTCCGGTGCCGGATGAAGCCATCCATTCCCTCCGGATCATGATTTCCAACAGTGACCGAGGCCGGATCACCATCGGGAAAAATCTTCACAAGGGCGATACGGTAATCGTCGCCCATGGTCCTTTTTCCGGTGTACAGGGATGTTTCGATCGATACCGGGGAAAAAGCCGGGTAGTGGTTCATATCGACGCTCTGGGACAGTTTGCGGCAGTGGAAGTGGATGAAATGGATGTCGAGCGAATCTGACATAGATTGATGCATAACTACTTGACTTATTGTTATTTTTCTTTTATGTACCTAGTCACTTTCCATAAACTGGGAGAATACGTCCAGCCCGGCAGGATGGAATTTTGCAGGAACAAGGAGGATATATGAACAAATTGGAACTGATCTCGGCTCTCAAGGCCGAAGCCGATATTTCCAAGGCGGAAGCAGCTAAGATCGTAGAAATTTTTTTTAATAGTATGACCGACGCCCTGGCAAACGGAGACCGTGTGGAAATACGAGGTTTATGCAGTTTTTATGTAAAAAAATACAAGAGCTATATCGGCAGAAATCCGAAAACCGGAGAAAAGGTTCCGATCAGTCCAAAAAGATTACCTTTTTTTAAATCCGGCAAAGAGCTTAAGGAACGAGTAAACCGGTAACTCGTGGGGGAAACAGACAGCATAATCGGCCAAGGACATGCATGGGACGCCCTGGACCGGATGTTCCGAAGCCGCCGGATACCCAATGCACTGTTGTTTACCGGCATTCCGGGAATCGGGAAACAAACGACAGCCCGGATCTTCGCACGTGCCTGTAATTGTCAGGAAACGCTAGCGGTTACAGCTCCTGATCCGTCAGGCACTGTCAATTCACCCTCGTCCCGAAGACTGCAGTTCTGTAGCCGCTGCCGATCCTGCCGGAGGATGGAGGCCGGGAACCATCCGGACATCCTCCAAGTCAAGCCAGAAAAATCCGAAATCACGATCGGTCAGATTCGGGAAATTTGCCGGGTATTGGCCATGAAACCCTATGAGGCGCAACTCCGCGTCGTCATTGTGGCGGAAGCAGACCGGATGAATCCCCCGGCGGGAAACGCCTTGTTGAAGGTGTTGGAAGAACCTCCCGAAAACACCTTGTTGATTCTCACAGCCCGGCAATCACAGGATCTTCTCTCCACCATCGCCTCTCGGTGCCAGGAACTGCGGTTTCGACCTCTGTATCAAGCCGAAGTAGAGGAGATTTTGACCAACCGATACGGTGTGGACCCGGATTCGGCATCGGTGATGGCATCATTCTCTGACGGAAGCGTCGGAAGAGCGTTGGAAATGAACCATCCGACATGGTTTTTGTGGAAAAAATGGATTACGGATATCCTTTCGGCATGGTCCACATTGCCGACCAATGTACGACTGGGATTCGGTGAAAAACTATTGTCGAATCCCAGCAGGTTGGACCAATCCCTGGACATGATCGCCGGCTGGTACCGGGATTTGCTGATGGCCAAACATGGTTACCGGATATTTCTCCATACCGACCGAACCCGGGAAATCGTTGAATCGGCAGCCCGGAAATCTTCGATTGATCTGGTTAGTTGCCTGGTTGCGATAAAACAAACGCGTGACCACAAAAACGCCCGGGGCAATCAACGGATTTTACTGGATCACCTGATGTTGGAGTTGATTTGATGGCCTTTTCGGAGCGCCCAAAATGATGACAAAAGTGGTTGGCATTCGATTCAAGCCTGGGGGAAAGGTGTACGATTTCGACCCAGGGCATTTTGTGTTGCATCCAGGTGATCATGTGATCGTTGAAACCCAGCTGGGTCTTGGAATGGGTATGGTTGCTATCCCGCCTGAAGTGAAAGAAACCGCTCCCGAAGCACCGCCTTTGGCCAAAGTATTCCGGATGGCCCAGCAAGATGATTTTCTGCAGCAGAAAAAGAACGCGGAAGCGGAAAAAGACGCCCATGAGTATTGTCAGAAATGCATCCGGCAACTGGACCTGCATATGAATCTCTTTGCCGTGGAAAGCTCTTTCGATGGCGGGAAAATGACGTTTTTCTTCACTTCCGAAAATCGTGTGGATTTTCGGCAACTCGTGAAAATGTTGGTCAAACATCTGGGAATCCGCATAGAAATGCGCCAGGTCGGCATCCGCAACCAAGCCAGAATCTGCGGCGGGTTGGGACGATGCGGCCGCGAAATCTGTTGTTCCTCTTTTCTGAACAAATTTGGCCCGGTTTCCATCCGCATGGCCAAGGAGCAGGGTTTATCGCTGAATCCGGCCAAAATATCCGGTCAGTGTGGACGACTCATGTGCTGCTTGACTTATGAATATGACACGTACCTGAGCCTGCGAGGGAAAATGCCAAAAATCGGGAAAACCGTTCAAACCCCGAACGGAAAAGGTAAAATTGTCCGGCATAACCCGATCTGCAACCGGATCGCCGTCCGGATGGAGGATGGCACGGAAATGGAGGTCCCCGTCCAGGACATCACCGTGGTAACGACAGAGGAAAAACCATGAATCACCCCTTTTACATCACAACCCCAATCTATTATGTCAATGCGCCGCCCCATTTGGGGCATGCCTATACTTCCCTGGTGGCCGACGTCGCCGCTCGATTCCACCGCATGGCTGGCTGTGCTACCTTTTTCCTGACCGGAACTGATGAACACGGTGACAAAATCATACGGGCCGCCGCTGACAAAGGGCAGACCCCTCGGCAGTATGTAGATGAAATCAGCAGCCTGTTTAGAGACCTTTGGCCAAAACTGAATGTCACCCATGATGCGTTCATTCGCACCACTGACCCGTCACACATCTCGGTGGTACAGATGATCCTCCAGCGGATCCATGACGCCGGCGACATTTATTACAGTGAATATGAAGGATTGTACTGCTTTGGATGCGAGCGGTTCTACACGGAGCGTGAGTTGGTGGAAGGCAAATGCCCGGATCATGAAACCTATCCGGAAAAAATCCGAGAATCCAATTATTTTTTCAAAATGAGTCGCTACCAGGACTGGCTGATCCGACATATCCACCAGAACCCCGATTTTATCCGTCCGGAGCGGTACCGCAACGAGGTTCTGGCTTTTCTGCGGGAACCATTGGAGGATTTGTGCATCTCCCGACCCAAGAGCCGGCTGAATTGGGGGATCAGTCTACCGTTTGACGACCGGTTTGTAACCTATGTCTGGTTTGATGCACTGCTCAATTATGTCTCCGCACTCGGATATCCCGATGGCCCCCTGTTTCATCAATTCTGGCCCCATACCCAGCATATCGTCGCCAAGGATATTCTGAAACCCCATGGAATTTATTGGCCGATCATCCTGAAAGCGGCCGGCATCCCCCTGTATCGGCACCTGAATGTCCATGGCTACTGGAACGTGGATCAAAGTAAAATGTCCAAAAGTTTGGGCAATGTCGTTGATCCCATGGTGCTCAAAGACCGGTACGGTTTGGACGCATTTCGGTATTTCCTGATGCGGGAGATGGTTTTCGGGTTGGATTCCGGGTTCAACGAACCCGCGCTTATCAACCGAATCAACGCAGATCTGGCCAACGATCTGGGGAATCTTTTCTCTCGGGTCGTTGCGATGGTACACAAATATTTCCAAGGTGCCATTCCGGACGGAAGTGGGCAGAATCACTCCGGCTTAACGACCGGTCTTCCCGATGCCCAGGTAGTTCTGGTTTCAGAGTACCAAACCCTTATGGAGTCGTTCGCTTTCCATAAAGCATTGATATCCATTTGGGAATTCATCAACCAGATGAACCGTGCCATCGATATCACTCAGCCTTGGGTTCTGGCCAAATCAAAGTCCACCGAAAAACAGTTGAAAATCGTGTTGTATGAACTGTTGGACGGACTCAGAGTAGTATCCGGACTGATCTATCCGATCATGCCGGATACAGCCGCCGCCATGCAACGTCACTTGGGAATGGAATCAAACATTTCCTACCTGCCTCTGGAAAATCTGGCGCAACCCGAACAATTGCCTGTCGGAACACTGCTTCCCAAATCCATCTCCCTGTTTCCGCGTATCGACATCTCTTCCGATTCTTCCGGTGGGAAACAAACGGAGCCCACACGCACCGTACCCCCGATCAAACCGGAAATCACCATCGACGATGTCAGAAAGCTGGATCTGCGGGTGGCGACGGTAATTCGGGCGGAGCCGGTTCCCAAGGCCAATCGTCTTCTCCGGCTGGAAGTGGACATGGGAGAGCGCAGAACCATTGTAGCCGGCATCGCCAAGAGCTATACCCCGGATCGTCTGGTAGGCAAACAGGTCCTCATCGTTGCGAATCTTCGGCCAGCCAAGCTGATGGGAACCGTTTCGGAAGGAATGCTTTTGGCGGCAGTAGGAGAGGCGGGCGTTGTAGTCACGACAACTGATTCTCCCGTCGCTCCCGGAACCTCGGTAAGCTGACCCCCAGAATTTTGGGTGGGGAAAAGATATGAAACTGTTTTTTTCTGACTGACAATCACATGAAACAGAACAGATTTGTTATGGGAGACAACACGGTTCGGCCGGACTGGAAAGATTATGATTTTCGGCTCCGCCGAATCGCCGATGCCAGACGGCGCACCAAACGGCTGGTGCGTTTATTGGCAGCGGTGGTTCTCCTGACCGTTGCCAGCTATTGGTTGTTGGGCCGAACCAACGAAAACAGCGACTTCCCGTACCATAATTTTCTTCCCGCCTATTCCACCTCCCGTTCGGAAACCGCCGATATTTCCTCCCGCAAATGGGACAAACGACAAATCCAGGAATTGCTCCAAGAGCATCCTCTCATGAACCGAACAGCCGGCCCGATTCCGATCCAGCATAACGGCCGGCGGTACCGTCTGACCACGACTCTGGATCCGGAACTGCAACAATTTGCCGTTTCCAAGCTCAACACCACCACATCCCGATTTATCGGGATCGTGGTTATGGAACCCGCCACCGGAAGAATTCTGGCCATGGCGGGGTATGACCGGGAAAACCCGGCGAGCAATCCTTGCGTGGAGGCCATCTTCCCCGCGGCCAGTATCTTCAAGATCATCACGGCCGCCGCGGCCATTGAAAAATGTGAAATGAACGGCGCCTCCAGCCTCAGCTTTACCGGAGGCAAGTATACCCTGTATAAATCCCAACTCAAAGAGGCAACGGGCCGGTATTCTCAAAAAATTTCCCTCCAGGATTCCTTTGCCCAGTCGGTCAATCCGGTTTTCGGACAATTGGGAGCCAGATTTCTGGGCAAAACCGCCTTGGAGGATTTTGCGGCCTCTTTTGGTTTTCATCAAGACATTACTTTTGAGATTCCCTGGAGTCCCAGCGAAATCGTTGTCCTGGACGAACCGTTTCAACTGGCGGAAGTCGCCAGCGGGTTCAATCGAACTACGCTCATTTCTCCACTTCACGGCGCCATGATCGCTTCCGCTGTCTTGAATGAAGGGAAAATGCCGGAACCATTCATCGTCGATCGAATGATCGATGAATCCGGAAATACCGTGTACCGGAATTCCGCCACGGTTCTCTCCCAACCGATATCCCCACGATCTTCCCGAATTCTGGAAGATATGATGGCACGTACCATAGGGGCCGGAACCGGCCGAAGAATGTTTCAGGGGCACAACCGTGACAGTGTCTTGTCCCGGCTGGATCTGGGAGGAAAAACCGGAAGCATCGACAACCATACCCATGACATTCGCTATGACTGGTTTGTCGGATACGGCTCCGACAAACAGGCGGATGAAACCATCGTCACTTCCGTTGTCGTCGCCCACGAGAAATTTATCGGCGTCCGGGCCGGCCAATACGCCCGCATGCTGATCCGGGATTATTTCAATCGGTATTTTGCCCAAAAACAAAAACCGTCCCGGGCCTCGGCGGCTCGGGCGGACAGTTGAAAGGAAATTCTGGATATGCCTGGATTTGAATGGTTTGGAGAAGAGGAGAGAAAAGAGGTAACGGATGTACTGGAAACCGGCGTCTTGTTCCGGTATGGTTTCGATGCCATGCGGAAAGGGCACTGGAAAGCCAGGACTTTTGAAATCGAATTGGCCTCCCGATTGCAAGTTGAATACAGCCACCTGTGCTCCAGCGGAACCGCGGCCCTGGCAACGGCCCTGGCAGCGTGCGGAATCGGAGCCGGAGACGAAGTCATTATTCCGCCGTTCACGTTTGTGGCCAGTGTCGAATCCATTCTCCTGGCAGGCGCCATTCCGGTATTCGCCGAAATCGATGACACCCTCTGTCTGGACCCCGCCGACATCCCCAACCATATCACAGATGCCACCCGTGCCGTGATTCCGGTCCACATGTGCGGATCCATGGCCCGAATCGAACAGATCCAGGATGTGTGTCAAACCCACGGACTGACTCTGATCGAGGATGCCTGCCAGTCCCTTGGAGCGACCTTTCAGGGAAAATCCTTGGGTTCTTTCGGCCAGGCCGGATGTTTTTCCTTTGACCCCGTTAAAACCGTAACCTGTGGGGAAGGCGGCGCCGTGGTTACCAATGACCCCGAGGTATACCAACGCGCCCACCAGTACGCCGATCACGGCCATGACCATATCGGAAACGACCGGGGAAAAGAGAACCACCCGATACTGGGCGTCAATTACCGAATCAGCGAATTGAACGCAGCCGTCGGCCTGGCACAACTCAGAAAACTGGACCGGATGTTGGCCGTTCAGCGGGAACACCACCAGGTTTTGCGTGATTGTCTGAAACGATTTTCTTTTGTGGAATTTCGCCATATTCCGGATGAAGCCGGCGATTCCGCCACCTTTCTGACGTTTTTTCTTCCTGACGAGTCGATTGCAAGAAAGGCTGTCCTTGATCTGGGAAAAGCCGGCGTGGACGGATGCACCCACTGGTTTGACAACAACTGGCACTATATCCGGAAATGGGATCATATAAGAAACCTGCATACACCCGCACGGCTTCCCATCCATCTGCTTCGAAATTCAGCCGGATATCCGGATATTCAGCTTCCGAATTCCGATCGTTTCATGAGCCGTGCCGTATCCATGCAAATCCGGCTTTCCTGGTCCTCCGCGGATCTGGAGGAGCGCATTCAGGCTATAACCCGGGTTTTCTCCCGTCTAACTGCATAAGGAGTTCGACCATGTTCCGGAATTTCAAGGTAGTATCCCATGTCGTTTTCGGCAGGGGCAGTTTTAATCAACTGGATGACATTCTCGCTCTCCGAAGATCCGACAGAGACGGTTTCATGGTATTTCTTCTGGATGATGTCTTTCAAAACACCCCTCTGTACAACCGCATCCCTCTCCGGGGCGACGACCGGCTTCTGTTGATCAACGTCACGGACGAACCCAAGACATCTACGGTCGATCGGCTTCGGGATCAAATCCGGGAAGAAAAACCGATACTTCCCGATGGAATTATCGGCATCGGCGGCGGTAGTGTCATGGATACGGCCAAAGCCGTCTCCCTGATGCTGACCAATCCAGGCTCTTCCGCGGATTACCAGGGATGGGATCTTATCCGAAAACCCGGTGTGTATCACGTCGGGATCCCTACCCTTTCCGGTACCGGCGCCGAAGTATCCCGGACCACGGTATTGACCGGACCGAAAAAAAAACTGGGGATCAATTCCGATTTTACGGTGTTCGATCAGGTGGTGCTGGACCCGGACTTGATTGGTGACGCCCCCCGGCAACAACGGTTCTACACCGGTATGGATTGCTACATTCACTGCATCGAATCCTTGACCGGAACCTATCTGAATATGTTCAGCCAGGCATACGGAGAAAAATCCCTGGAATTGTGCCGGGAGGTGTTCCTGGAAAACCCTCCGGACAGTGACGACCGGTTAATGATGGCCTCCTATTTCGGAGGAATGAGTATCGCCTATTCCCAGGTTGGAATCGCCCATGCGCTGTCCTACGGTTTGGCGTTCGTTTTGGGCGTGCACCACGGAATCGGAAACAGTATTGTATTTGACTATCTGGAGGAATTTTATCCGGAAGGTGTGCAGGAATTCCGCCGCATGATGGAAGTTCAAAAAATCGATCTTCCCCGCGGGATCACCGCCGGTTTGGAACCTTCTCAACTGGAAAAAATGATCGATGTCGCGTTGATTCTGGAACCGTTGTGGGAAAATGCGCTGGGAAAAAACTGGAAATCAATCATGACCCGGGATCGTATCCGGGAATTGTACCTTCGTATGTAAGCCACAGGAATATTCAATGCTCTGTTTTTCTTTAGTCACCCTGATTATCCGCCGGCAACGATTCTGGATCACGTCCGTGGCAGCGATGTTGCAATCTCCGGTGTATTTCGGCCGACATCCCTCCCAAGTTCCGGAAAACTCCTGGATCCTGTTCCCGCTGTCTTTGAATACCGCCTGCTGTGGAATATGCGGCATCGTCAGCTTCAAAAAACCCGGCGACGCTTTGCTTCCTGTGGATTTGAAACCCATGGAAGAGATTATTGGCCAAGTTCAGGACTTCGGTATCGAATCCTGTCTGAACAACGGAAACCAAATCGAGACCGAATGCCTTGGCGGCAAGAATCTTCTTAAATCCCTGCAGGAGCTGGTCGACCGATGCAAGGAGCCGGATTGTTTTAGAAGCATCTTTTACCAGCCGGACCTCCGCCGGCAACTCACGCAGATCGCCCGGCACCTGAACGCGATCTTGAATTCTGAAACCCGGATCTTCGACCGGCGTATCGGTGAACTGGCTTACGGGGAAGTGGAAATTCTCATCTCCCGCATGGAATGGGTCCGAGACATTGCCTGGCGTCTGGAGACCGAAATTCTGGGCCATATGGATTCGCTTCAACAGTTGTTGAACCCGGAACACCCGATCAACTCCGCCGGGTTTCAGACCTTCCGGCACATCGACGCAGTTCTTCGAAGTATCGACCGGTTGGAAGTCCGGGGTAGGGATTCCGCGGGAATCTCTCTCATTTTTCAACTGCCGCCGGTGGAGTTCGCCGCGTTCTTCCAAGCCGTTTCCTCCCAGGGACTGGACTTGGAGTGGGAACAACGTCTCAATCCGGCGGTATTGTCCGACCGGAGCATCGGGTTTCACCGCTCCAGCACATTTCCCGATCCGATTTCCGTTTCGTTTACCTATAAAGTGGCGGCGGAAATTGGTTGTCTGGGGCAAAACATCGCAGCCATTCGAAAACAGATCCGAGAAGACCGCATTTTTCAACTATTCACTCTTCACCCTCCTCAGTCCTGTACCGTTTCCTCCCATACTCGGTGGGCTTCTGTCGGTGCGATTACCGTTCCCAACTGCCATCCGGTGGATAACGCAACCCTAAACCAATCCAACGGAGAGGGGAGTATTATCCATGCGTGCCTGAACGGAGATATCGACAATTACCGCGAATTGGCCTCTTTCCTGGAAGCCAGCGGGTATCACCCTCCTCCGGAAATCACAACGGACACCAAAATTATTCCCCTGTTAATTCAGTATTATATCATACAGGGGAACCCCGTGGAAATGGCTTTCCGAAACGCGGTCAATCGTTTCGATGGTTCCCATGCGATCATCATGCATACCGACAAAGCACCCGGCAAGCTGTTTCTGGCACAGAAAGGAAGCGGACAGGCGTTGTTTGTGGGAATGGCTTCAACCCATTACATGCCCGCTTCAGAGGTCTATGGATTTATTGAGGAAACCTCCCGTTTCCTCAAACTGGAAGGAGAAAAGGTTCACGAGACTCCCCTGGGAAAAACCCAGGGGCAGATTTTCATTCTGGATCAGCATTCCTCCGGAGGCTTGCAGGGAATTCAGGCCATGTATTATGACGGAACCCCGATCCGTCTGGACGATTCCATGGTGAAAACCACCGAAATCACCTCCCGGGATATTGACCGGCAGCATTACCCGCATTATTTCCTGAAAGAAATTTCCGAATCTCCGGCTTCTGTGGAAAAAACCCTGATCAACCGGTGGCGAGTAAGTGAGGAAGACCAACTTGCCTGTGTCGATCTCAACGAACAGGTGTTTCCCGCCAAGTTGCAATCCGTACTCCTGCAGGGAACCATCCGGCGTATCTGGTATATCGGCCAGGGAACCGCCGGTGTGGCGGCCCAGGCATGCGCCGATATCCTGACGGAATACCTATGCGATCCCCAGGTGCATATTGCGGCAATGAAGTCCTCGGAGCTCAGTGGGTTCCGTATCTCTGAAGAAGAGGGTGCATCGGACATGTCCGATGCACTCATCATCGCAATCAGTCAATCCGGCACTACAGCGGATACCAACCGTGCCGTGGACATGGTTCGCACACGGGGGGCATGGACCTTGGCCATTGTCAACCGGCGGGACTCGGATCTGACCTTCAAGGTCGACGGTGTGATGTATACCAGCAGCGGTCGGGATATCGAAATGTCTGTTGCTTCCACAAAAGCCTTTTATGGCCAGATCGTGGCAGGTGCCTTATTGGGACTTCATCTGGCAAATTCTTTGAAAAAAAGGTCCAGGGAATGGATTGCCCGTGAGATTCACCAATTGCTTGATCTGCCGGGAAAAATGCGCCGCATTTTGGATATGCGGGACAAGATCCGTGAATCCGCGGAGCGTCTGGCTCTCAGCCGGATGTATTGGGCGGTCGTAGGCAGCGGCAACAATAAAGCAGCTGCGGATGAAATACGCATCAAACTCAGTGAGCTCTGTTACAAAACCATTTCTTCCGACTATGTCGAAGATAAAAAACATATCGATCTGTCATCCGAACCACTCATCCTGGTCTGCGCCGCGGGCAGCAGACACACGGTCATCGGAGATATCGTCAAAGATACGGCCATATTCAAGGCCCACAAGGCTACCGTAGTGGTTATCGCCGAAGAAGGAGAAAACCGTTTTACAGACTATGCGGACGATGTTTTCCATGTCCCATCCCTTCCTTCCCACCTGTCTCCGATCCTCAATACGCTGGTCGGCCACATCTGGGGATACCATGCCGCGCTGACCATTCATGGATGTTCCCGTTTTCTCTTCGAATTTCGGGAAGATCTGCTTCAATTCATTGAAAAAGGCGTCCGGCAGGGAATGGATGTCTACGAGATCGTTCTGGAAAAATCGTTTCGGGAAAAAATCGCCACGTTCTACTACCAGCTCCGCCAGCGAAAGATCGAACATCGGTTCTGTACCGAAATCGGAGAAAACGGGGTGGCCGACCTTCCGCTGATATTGAAGTACTTGTCCGGCCGCCTTCCGGTCGCGGATTTTGAAATGGATTTCAACCGCAAAGGCACCGCCCGGAATATGCTGGACACCTTGCTGGAATATCTGGGAAAAGGTATCAACCTGATGGCCAGGCCGATCGATGCCATCAAGCACCAAGCCAAAACCGTCACCGTCGGCACCAGCCGCCTCCGGGAAAAATTGGAAGGAGTGCTGTTTGACGCCCTGGCCGACTTCGGTTTTCATCCCTCCCATCTGACTCACCTGAATGTTCAAGTGCTGAAAAACCTGCAGGGGATTATCAGCCATATCGAAGGCGGCATCCTGTACCGGATCCATGACCTGAATGTACTGGGAGAGCCGGTAGATACCACCACGATCGAGGTGGTTCAGAAATCAGGAACCCTTCGGAATCTGCCGTCCAGAGTGGAATCCGATCCCCGGCTGAAAGGTTCCAAACGGATTATTGCCCGGGAAGGCAATGTGTTTATCGGTAGGGGCCACAAAGACGGCCGGAGCATTGTGATCATACCGATCCTTTCCGGTTCGGCTCCGGTTGTCATGAGACACCAACTTCTGTTGCACATTGCTTTCCGTCCGCAAGTTCCGCTGGAAACACGCATGTTGGCGTTGGGCGGGAAGCTGGAGCGAATCCGAAATATCGTGCAGGAAAACAGTGTGGTCTGGAAGGATGTCTATCTAAACCGGGTGAGAATGGAAGACCTGTTTGGCCAGTCGGCAGAGAAAACCGGGGAATTTATTGTCTCAAGTGTCAGCGGTAAGGAAGCACCCTAAAACGCTTCCCGTTTCGGATGCGGCAAAACGGGAAGCCTGTCGTTCATCCTTATTTTTTTTCTTTTTCCTGCTGATACCGTAAGGAAGCGGCGATAAAGTCCCGAAAAAGTGGATGGGCATCCATCGGTCTGGATTTAAACTCTGGATGGAACTGACAGCCCAGAAACCACGGATGATTCGCGATTTCCACGATCTCCACCAGTTCACCGGTAGGAGAGACGCCGCTGAAAACCATGCCGTGCCGCTCCAGAACATCCCGGTAGGCGTTATTGAACTCGTATCGGTGGCGGTGCCGTTCCTCGATGTTTTCCGTTCCGTAAGCCCGATGCGCGAAGGTACCGGGCAGGATATGGCAGGCATAAGATCCCAACCGCATGCTGGCGCCCTTCTGGGAATTCGCATCCCGCCGTTGAATGGATCCAGCCCGTTCATCGTACCATTCCAGCATCAGATATATAACCGGGTCCACAGCATTTTCATCAAATTCCGCGCTGTGGGCCTCCGGGATACCGGCGACATTCCGGGAAAACTCGATCACCGCGATCTGCATCCCCAGGCAAATGCCAAAAAAAGGAATTCGATTGATTCGTGCGTTTCGAACCGCACAGATTTTCCCTGACACCCCCCGGGGGCCGAACCCGCCGGGAACCAGAATTCCGTCTGCATCCGCCAGCCTATCCATGCAATTATCTGACGTGATCGTCTCGGAATCCACAAACATGAGCTTGACCCGACAGTTGTTTGCATATCCGCCATGGTGGAGCGCCTCATTCAGGCTTTTGTAGGACTCGGTTAAATCCACATATTTCCCCACAATAGCAATCGTCACGGTGGTGGTGAAATTTTGAATCCGGTTGACCAGATCCTCCCATGCCTGAAGCCGGGGGGATCGGGTCCAAATATGCAGGAGCTCAACAATCTTGTCGTCCAGACCCTCCTTGTGAAAATTCAGCGGAACCTCATAAATGCAATCCACATCCTTGGCCGTAATGACGGCATCCTCCGTCACATTGCAAAACAGGGCGATTTTGGACTTCATTTCTTTGGAAAGCACCCGGTCCGCCCGGCAAAGGAGAATATCCGCCTGGATGCCGATACTTCTCAATTCCTTGACACTATGCTGGGTAGGTTTGGTCTTCAATTCCCCGGCGGCCCCGATATACGGAACGAGGGTGAGATGAATATAGATCGCGTTTTCTTTTCCCACATCGGCACGAAATTGACGGATGGCCTCCAGAAATGGAAGGCTTTCAATATCGCCGATCGTTCCTCCGATCTCCACGATCACCACATCCACTTCATCCGTCGCCTTCCAGATGCTGTTTTTGATCTCGTCTGTGATATGGGGAATCACCTGAACGGTGCCTCCCAGATATTCCCCTTTGCGTTCCTTGGTAATGACCGAATAGTATATTTTGCCGGTCGTAAAATTGTTGTCCTTTCCCATTTTAGCATGGGTGAACCGTTCGTAGTGGCCCAGATCCAGATCGGTTTCTGTCCCGTCGTCCGTAACGAACACCTCTCCATGCTGAAAAGGGTTCATGGTACCAGGATCCACGTTGATATACGGATCAAATTTCTGGAGCGTTACGGTAAGCCCGCGGCTTTCCAGCAGAGCGCCAATGGAGGCCGATGCCAACCCCTTCCCCAACGAGGAAACGACACCGCCCGTAACAAATATATATTTTGGAGTAGAACCCATAATGACCTCAGCAGCGGTTTGGTTGGTGTCACCTATTTTCCAAGTACATCAGAACTGATCGTCCGAAAAACGGGCGGCTTTCCCCAGCTCCTCCTCTATCCGGATCAGCTGGTTGTATTTGGCGATTCGATCGCTGCGGGACAAGGACCCTGTCTTGATTTGGCCGCTGTTGATTCCGACCGCCAGATCGGCAATAAAGGTGTCCTCCGTTTCTCCGGAACGGTGGGATATGACAGTGGAATACCCGGCCTGTTTGGCCATCTCGATCGTCTGCAGTGTTTCTGTCAAGGTCCCGATCTGATTTAATTTCACCAAGATGGCGTTGGCAATCCCCCGTTCGATTCCTTTGCCGAAAATCTCCGGGTTCGTGACAAAAATATCGTCGCCCACAATCTGGATGGTGCTTTCCAGTCTCTCCGTCATGGCGTCCCATCCGTCCCAGTCCTGCTCGGCCAAACCATCCTCGATAGACAGAATGGGATATTTCTGCACGAGTTCCTCATAATAATCGATCAACTGCTCGGAGGTCAGTTTTCGATTTTCGGATTTCAGTACATACTGGTTTTTGGAAAAAAATTCACTGGCCGCACAATCCAGCGCCAGGCCGATTGTCTCGCCCGGTTTGTGACCGGCAGCTTCAATAGCGGAAATGATCAGTTGAATGGCTTCCTCATTCGATTCCAAATTCGGAGCAAAGCCGCCTTCATCCCCCACGGATGTGCTAAGTCCCTTTTCTTTCAGAATCTTTTTAAGCATATGAAATGTTTCTGCGCCCATCTGAACCGCTTCGGAAATGGATGCAGCCCCGAAAGGAACGATCATGAATTCCTGTATATCCAGATTGTTCGCGGCATGGGCCCCACCGTTGATAATGTTCATCATGGGAACCGGAAGGCAACGGGCATTGATCCCGCCCAGATAGCGGTATAATGGAAGACCGTAAGCCAAGGCCGCAGCCCGTGCGACCGCCATGGAAACCCCTAGTATCGCGTTGGCCCCCAGCTTGGATTTGTTGGGTGTCCCATCCAGATCAATCATGGTCTGATCGATGCCAACCTGATCGGTCGCCTCCATACCCCGGATTTTGGGAGCGATTTCCGTTATCACATTGCTGACTGCGGTGGCCACGCCTTTTCCCCCGTACCGTTTGGCACGCTTATTTCGAAGTTCCAGCGCCTCCCTAGTTCCAGTGGAAGCCCCGGAAGGTACGGCCGCCCGTCCGCTCGCGCCGCAGGCCAAGTGAACGTCCACCTCTACAGTGGGGTTTCCGCGGGAGTCCAGTATTTCACGGGCACGGACATCGATAATTTCTGTCATATCATCCTCCTTGTCTGAAGCGGTTTGACGGAAACGATCCGACAAAACGAAACTGTCTGAAAAAGGTCGTTGTGATCCAATCGAAAACCATTTATAAAGACGGCAGGCACATGCACAAGTCCAGGCAAAGCGATCATGCCCGGTGTCACGAGTTGTGACCGCGGCCGGGATTTTCATAATCCTGTTACCTGTTACTCTTGTTGCCCCATATTGTCAAGTTTGATGGAACCTGCTGCAGAGATCCGTCAAAGTACCGGCTCCTTGGGGCTCGGCGTGCCCATTGGGATGCAGGCGGGACTTCGGCGGTAACCTGAAAAAGTTCCGTTCAATAGAATGGGAGATTGAGGAATGAACCTGTACCAGAAAGCCCATTTGGTGGTCGCCGCCATCCGGGTCCTCCAGTTTATTCGCAATCACGAACCAACTGCCGAGGAAATCGGAGAGTTTCTGTCTATATCCCGGGAAGAAACCGGTTGGATCGTCCGGCGGCTGGAGGAACTGGGAATTATCGAAATGGTATCTGCAGGAGACTTGCATCGCCTGTTTCTACGGGACTTCCTGAAAATCGAAACCATTCCCAACGAAATCACGCAAAGCCGAATCGATCAGGAACTGGAGAATTTCAAGCAGGGGCGTAAGGAATTGACTGAAAAAGTGGAATCTTTTCAGGCCGCTCAAACCCAGAAGAAAAAAGATCTGTTTGCCGACCTCGAAAAGAAGCTCCGGATGAGCCTCCCCAAAAACGGCCCCGTTCCCTCCTAACCCTTTTTCCTGCAAATGAGACGCATAGTTCACATTCAGGAGATGTGCCCATGAGCTCTTCCCAAAACATCACCGGATTGTTCCGCATTGGAATCGTCGCCGCTTTCTCGGCACTTTCCTTTGTGGGAACCACCGTCATCCGCGTACCGATTCCAGCTTCCGGGGGATATTTCAACCTGGGCGACACCTTCGTCATGATCGCCGCCCTGCTGTACGGCCCGGGAGTCGGGGCGCTGGTGGGCTTGATCGGACCGACCTTGTCCGATGCCATCGGTTTTCCGCAGTTTATTCCAGCCACAGCCATCGTGAAATGCCTGGAGGGATGGGTGGTCGGAGCCATCGGGTATCAGGCAAACGGCCATTCCCATGCCCGGACCGTTTCGGCACTGGCAACCGGATCCGCGATTCTGGTCATCGGATATTTTGTTTTCGAGGCGGCGGTGTATCCCTTCATCGCCACAGCCATCCCATTTTTCGGGGTTACCGACCTGCACGCTGCCATCGCCGAAATCCTCCCCAATCTTCTTCAGGGAGGAATCAGCTCGGTTCTGGCCTTCGGCATCTGGAATGTGTTGAAGCGATCGAATCCCTGACGATCCTATGCCTGCCGGTATCCCGGTCCGTCCCCACCTTCCGGACAAGTCCAGAGAATATTCCGGAACGGATCTTTGATATCACAGGTCTTACAGTGGAGGCAATTGGATGGACTCACCCGAAGTTCCCTGCGGGATGTGAGTTCATCCACGTGAAATTCATACACCTGCCCCGGACAAAAACGGGTGCAGGGGTTTTGATACTTTTCGAAACAAATACCGACACAGACAGACGTGTCATGAACCTGGATATGGCTCGGCTGGTCTTCCCGGTGCAGGGTTTTGGACAGAAACACCCCCGTCAGTTTATCGACCATCAAGGTTCCGTCAACAGGAGTTTTTTCAGAAAATCCGGAAGGGGAAACCGGTCTCATTGTCATGCAATCCTCTTCCAGAGGCAACACATCCCGAATCCCGCGGCCTCCGGTCAGATACTGGGCCCCCAGATGGATATATTTCACGAGACCTTTCTTGGCCAGTGCCCCCGCGAAATTCCGCCCCTCCCATAGTTCCGTTTTCAACCAGCTCTGCTCCAACAATTGCCGATATCGATCCAGCGAATCCCGGGAGAAGTTTTTGGAAGCAACCGCATGGTAAACGGCTTCGGCCGCCAGCATTCCGGATTTCATGGCCGTATGAATGCCCTTGAGCCCCGGAACGTTATGAATAGCCGCGCTTCCCCCCACAAAAACCGCACCATCAACACACAGGGAAGGAATGGTATACCATCCTCCGTTAGAAACAGTTCTGGCTCCCTGCTCGATAACCTTTCCTCCCTGGAGAATCTCCATGACAAAGGGATGCCGTTTGAAGCGTAACAACATCTCATAGGGATCCAGAACCGGATCATCGTAGGAAAGGCCTGTCAGATACCCCAGGGAAATCCGGTTATCCGACATCTCATAAATGAATCCACCGCCCGGTGTGTCCAATCCCAAGGGATATCCCAAAAAATGCATGTCGTTGGTCGAACTCCGGGAAAAGAAATGATTCTCCGGAAGCTGAATCACCTCTTTAATGCCGGTTTCATAGACCTGGGGCATGCTCCCATCGATGTTGTATTTTCGGGCGACTTCGGCAAAGAGGCTGCCTCTCGCCCCTTCTCCGAACACCGTAACTCCGGCGGTCAGATCCACACCGGGTTCGAAATTGGATCGTCTGGAGCCGTCTTTTCCAATCCCCTTGTCTCCGGTACGGATCCCCGTAACGCGGGAGCCATCTTCGGAATACAGCACTTCCTTTCCCGCAAAGCCCGGAAATATGTTAACCCCGGCATCCTCAGCCACGGCACCGAGCCATCGGGTCAGACGTGACTGGCTGACAATGGAATAACCCTGGTTATGCATATACCGGGGGACCACGGGAAAACGGAAAGCTTTCCGGTCGGTCAGGAAATAAAAAGCATCTTCGGTGACCTCTCTTTCCAGCGGGCATTCCTTGTCACGGTAATCCGGGATCAGTTCGGCCAAAGCAATGGGATTCAATACCGCCCCGCTCAGGGAATGCGACCCGATCTCGGATCCTTTTTCAATGAGGGCGACTTCCAAATCCAGTCCGTTTTCCCGGGCAATCTGCATCAGGCGGATCGCACCAGCCAAGTTGGCCGGCCCTCCGCCCACAAACAGGACATCAAAGGGTATGGTTTCTCGTTCCATAGGATTGCTCATCGTCATTTTCGGTTGCGGACGAAACCGCCGGGGCGGGATCCGATCACCTGATCGGATCCCGCCCCGTATCGGCCCTTCCTTACACTTTTCGCTTTTCAATTTCCTGGGTAATCAGCGGTATCATTTCGAAGAGATCTCCCACCACACCGTAATCCGATTTGGTGAAGATGGGGGCTTCCGCATCCCTGTTAATTGCCACAATCACCTTGGAAGTCTGCATTCCGGCCAGATGTTGAATCGCCCCGGAAATCCCGCAGGCGATATACAAGTTCGGAGACACCACCTTTCCCGTCTGCCCCACCTGTTCGGATACCGGCCGCCATCCTTCATCCACCGCGGATCGGGAGGCACCCACAGCACCTCCTACCAAATCCGCCAGTTTTTCGAGAATGCTGAAATCCGATCCTCCCATCCCTCGGCCACCCGAAATCACGATTTCGGCTTCCGTCAGATCCACTTTCCCGGACTGAACCATCTGAATTTCCAGAATGCGCAAGGCAGATGAAGGCAGTTCCACAGATATGGGTTCCGGGACCGCCTGGGTTTTCACGGCGGTAATCCGAAAGAAATTGGGGCGGTTTACGATAACCGCAGGATTCCCCTTCAACACCAGGTCCTGAAGAATTTTTCCTCCATACACGGGTCGGGTAAGAATCAACTCGGAATTTTCCCAACGGGCACCGGTACAATCCATGGCCATCGGCGCCTGAAGCCGGGAAGCCAACGAAGCGGCCAATTCCCGACCTACTGCACTGGCTCCGATCATCACATAGGCGGGTTTTTGCTCGGATACCACGGCCGAAACCACGGCAGTCCAGGCATCGTAACCAAATCGGGCGCAATCGGGATGATCCAACATGAGGATCCGATCAGCGCCATACTCGGAGGCCACCGATGCCGCCTCCTCTATCTGATGCCCGATGATCAACGCGGTCAGTGAACCGCCGATTTTTTCCGCAATCCGTTTCCCCTCGCTCAGGGCCTCCTGCGTCACCTTTCTCAGGCCGGATCCGGCGACTTCTCCTATAACCAGAACATCATTTGACATGATGACAGTATCTCCTTTTTTTCATGATCCATATCGGACATTCAACCGGTGGTTGACTCCATCACAATACACGTGACTCTTCGTGAAGCAGCCGAACCAATTCGGCGGCCGTAGCCTGAGGCGACCCGGCATTGATCATTTTTCCGCCGGATCGTTGCGGAGGCTGTTTCAGTCCCCGTACCTGGATCCGGGAGGAAACGATATCATCACCAGAAAGACCCAGATCTCCGAGGGTTTTCACCTCGATCGGCTTCTTTTTGGCTTTCATGACTCCCTGGAGGGAAGCGTAACGGGGTTCGTTCAACCCTCGCTGGGTGGTGATCAGAGCCGGAAGACTGGCTTCGACCGTCATGGTGCCTCCATCAATGGTACGCTGACATCGGATGGCGGAGTTTTCAATCTGTTGCTGAATTACGAGAGAAATACATGGAATTTGAAGGGTTTGCGCCACCGCGATGCCGACCAGCCAGTTTTCATCATCCACGGCCCGCTGCCCGGCGATGATCAGATCGTAGGGAAGTGTCCGGATTGCGGCGCTTAGCACCTGAGCAATACCCAGCCCATCCATCTGCTGGCATGCGGGATCCTGGATCAGGATCCCCTTGTCGGCGCCCATGGCAAGACCGGTCCGGATGGATTCAGTCGCTTTCTGTTCACCGACAGTCAGAATAGTCACCGTTCCTCCACCGGCATCGCGGATCCGTAACGCTTCTTCCAAGGCGAATTCATCATATGGATTGATGATCCACTTGATATCGGTTGTTTTGATAGAAACACCGTCCGCAGCCGGTTCGATCATGGAATCGGTGGACGGCGCCTGTTTCATCAGCACGATAATGTTCACTGGCGTTTCCTCGTTATTATGATATGGGGTTGAATATTCGTGCAGGAGCAACCGTGACCGCCCGCCCCTGCACGGGTCCATCCATCTCCAAAACTTTCATGGAAAATAGTGTCTCGCCACCCGGGCCGAGACAGACGTAAGAATTTCGTACGAAATGGTTTCCAAAAGAGACGCAACATCCTCGGCGGTAATCAGGCTGCCATCCTGCCTCCCGATAATCACCACCTCGTCATTGACCCGGGCTTCCGGAATCTCTCCGATATCCAGCATGGTCAGATCCATGCAAATCCGTCCGGCGATAGCCGCTTTTTTTCCGCGAACCAGCATGTGTCCCAACGAGGATAAGCGCCGGTTCAGACCGTCTGCGTATCCCACGGATACGGTCGCAATACGGGTGGTAGAGGTCGTACGGTAGGTCTGTCCATAGCTTACCGGAAAGTTACGGGGCACTTTTTTAATGTGGATGATCCGGGTTTTCCAGGTCATGGCCGGTTTCAGCCGGATGTCTCCGGCAAAACAGCCGGAAACCGGAGGATATCCATATAGGGCAATTCCTGGCCGGGCCATATCCAGATGGCTCTCCGGCATTTCCAGAATCGCGGCACTGTTGGCAGCATGTCGGCATCGGAATTCAATCCCCATTCGCTTCAGATGATCCAGAACTTCCAGAAACACGGTCATCTGTTTTCGGGCGGAAGATTTGTCCGGGTTGTCCGCACTGGCAAAATGGGTAAATATCCCCTCCGGTTCCAGCCCGGGCAAGTAAACGATGGACTCGATCTCACGAAGAAAGTGAGCGCCCAGAATTTTTCCCAGAGAGGTCATTTTGATGCCGCTGGCCATGATACCCAGCCGTCCCATCCCGGTATCGGTTTTGATATGGATTTTCAGTTTTCGTGAAGAGGTGCCGATGACATCAGACATCGCTTCCGCCTGCTTAAAGGAGAAGACGGTTTGCGTCAGATTCAAATCGATCAGGCGGCTGGCTTGGCTCGGGGGAGTGAACCCGAATATCAGGATATCGGAGTCGATCCCTGCATCCCGCAGGAGGACCGCCTCATCGAGACGGGCCACCCCCAGCATGTCGGCGCCGTGTTGCAAAGCGGATCGCGCCACCTGGGCAGCCCCATGTCCGTAGGCATTGGCCTTCACCACAGCCATCATGCGCGCGGAAGGCGACAGAATTTTTCTAATTTCCAGGGTATTATGGGCAATCGCGTTCAAATCGATTTCCGCCCATACCGGATACGTATTCAAAGAAGACCTCGTTGTTTCAACCCATACCGAAAAATAGAATCCACGTCCGATTCCCAGGAAAATCCATGAGGCGGTATCCGTGTGGACGTGGGATCAATTCCAAACAAAGCAGCCGGTTTTCCCGGTAGAACCGGGATACCGGCTGGCCTAAGAAGGACAGGCGGCGGATCAGCAGGTTCCGTCTGGATTATAGCAAATGCGACAGCAGTTCAGACACCGATGAGATTCGTGAATCGCATCCGCCTCCGTAATTACGAGGTCGGATTCCACAAAAGAACGGATCCGTTCGCCAACCGGCAACTCCGGCATCGGGGTTCGCCGAATGGATGAAACTCCGGGAACAGTCTGAAACAGCGACTCGGGAATATGTTTTTTGCGAAGCGACTGGGGTACCGGAACGACCTCCTGCCCACACAGATACTGGTGAATCGCACGGGCAGCCCGCCTTCCCCCTCCGATTGCCTCGATGACCAGGGAAGCGCCGGTATAGGCATCTCCAGCGGCAAAAACAAACGGAATATTGGACTGCAGGGTTTCCGGATCTCCGTCTATCGTGCTCCACCGGGTAATTTTCAAATCCGCCAGCTCGCTGTCATTCTCCCGAAAGCCAAGATCCGGTCCCTGTCCGATGGCGGAAATCACCATATCCACCTCCAGCAGGGTTTCCGAACCCTCCACCGGAACCGGCCGTCTGCGACCGCTGGCATCCGGCTCGCCCAGTTCCATTTTCAAATATTCCAACTGGCGGACATGCCCCCCCTCATCTCCGATCAGCCGAACCGGAGCCGCCAGAAAGACAAACCGTACCCCTTCGTGCTCGGCGGCCTCGATCTCAACCAAGTTGGCCGGCATTTCACTCCGGGTACGGCGGTACACGATGGAAACCTCTTCCGCTCCCAGGCGAATCAATGTCCGGACACAATCAATGGCCGTGTTGCCGCCGCCAATGACCACACATTTTTTCCCGATCGGAAATTCAGAAACCGGTTTTCCGGATTGCTGATACCCCGCAAACCGGGTAAGGAAATCAATGCCGGTATAACATCCGGTCATGTCTTCCCCCTCCACCCCCAGCGAATAATCACGCCAAGCTCCGATTCCCAGAAACACCGCATCAAACCCATCCGCCTGCAGGCTGGCAATAGAAAAGTCCTTTCCCATCCGGACATTGGGTTGGTAAGAGATCCCCAACCCCAGAATTCCATCGGTTTCCCATTTTAACACCTCTTTGGGAAGCCGGTATTCCGGTATTCCGTATCGGATCATACCGCCTAGTTCCGGCATCATATCGAAAATGGTGACGTCATGTCCCAACCGTCGCAGAAAATAGGCCGCGCTGAGACCTGCAGGACCGCCGCCGACCACAGCCACTGTTTTCCCGGTAGAAGGCGCACAGGAAATGGGCAAGCGAGAACCGGAATTCATTTCGTAGTCAGCGACAAACCGCTTGAGTTGGTTGATCGAAACCGGTTCGTCTTCCACCCCGCGCCGACATTTGGTTTCACAGGGGTGCGGACATACCCGTCCGCAGGAAAGCAGCAACGGATTCCGTTCCCGAATGGTATGGACTGCTCCGGCATAATCCCGTTTCCGGATACAGTCGATGTATCGGGGAATATCAATTTCCGCCGGACAGGTTTGAGCACACGGAGCCAGCGCGTCATCTTCCTGGTTGAAATGAAGCAGCCGCTCGGACATGGTCCGAACAGTGAGAATGTTTTTGGGACAGGCCTTTTCACAGGCCCCGCATCCGACGCATTTGGCCTCATCGACCACCGGGTATCCATCGGCACCCATATGGATCGCATCAAATGTGCAAGCCTGGATACAGTCCCCCATTCCCAGACATCCCACCCGGCACAGGCGTTTTCCCCCATAAAAAAGAAGCATGGCCCGACAACTGGACAGGCCGTCATAGACAAAACGGTCTTCGGCCCGGTATCCACCATTGCAGGAATTCAGAGACTTCAACGGTTCGGCGGTTCCGGGATCCATTCCCATGACGGCCGCGACCCGGGCGGCGGATTCCGGTCCGCCGACGATACACACACTGGGTTTGGCCTTGCCGTTTACCACAGCGGCGGCCGCTGCGGAACATCCGGCGAACCCGCACCCACCGCAGTTGGCTCCGGCCATGCAATCCTCCACCAAGGCAATCCGTGGATCTTCGTACACATAAAATATCTTGGACGCGGCGCTTAACAGGGAGCCGCAGGCACATCCCAAGCCCAGCATGAACAAAACGGCTTCAATCACAATGGCCTCCGTGTGAGGGTGGTCATGAATTCAATTCAAACCATACCTTTGAATGCGAAAAACGAAAGGGACAGAATTCCCGCGGTCACCAATCCAATAGAAGTATCCTGAAGGGGTTTGGGGACCCGCGCCAGCAGAATCCGCTCCCGGACACCGGCAAACAAAATGAGGGCAAACCCGAAACCGATCGAATACCCCAGGGAAGACACGATTGTCTGGATGAAGTTGTAATCCTCTTTCACATTGATCAGGCAAACCCCCATGACGGCACAGTTGGTGGTAATCAGCGGCAGGAAAATCCCGAGGCCGTCATACTGCGCCGGAATGCTCTTTTTCAAAAACATTTCCACAAATTGGACCAGAGAGGCAATCACGAGGATAAAGGACATGGTTCGGAGATATTCCAGTCCGAGGGTCTTCAGGATAAACACCTCCACCAGCCAGGTGATTACCCCGGCCAGAACCAGAACGAACACAACCGCCATCGCCATGCCGGTGGCAGTCTCCATTTTCTTGGAAGTGCCCAGAAACGGGCAATTCCCCAGATATTGCATCAGCAGAATGTTGTTGACCAGCACGCAACTGATGATCATGACGACATAATCAGCCATGGATTCCTCCTATTTTTTCCCAAGCGCATTCATGACACACAGCATCAAACCCAGGCATACGAATGCACCTGGCGCTTCCACCATAAACGTAAAAGGCTCGAAGGAGGGGCCGAAAATACTTTTCCCAAAAAAGGTTCCGTATCCAAACACCTCCCGAAGCGCGGATAACGCCGTCAGGGAAAGCGTGAAGCCGATCCCCATTCCCAATCCATCGGCGGCCGATACCAGAATTCCGTTCTTATACGCGAAAGCCTCGGCTCTTCCCAACAAAATGCAGTTGACCACGATCAGAGGGATGAAAATACCCAGTTTGAGAAAGAGAGGATAGGTATATGCTTGCATCAGCAGTTCCACCACCGTCACAAACGTGGCGATGACAATGATGAAGCAGGCGATCCGGACTTTGGACGGAATCACTTTTCGAAGGGCCGAGACCAGAATGTTGGCGCATACCAGAACAAAGGTTACAGCGGCCCCCATTCCAATGCCGTTTTCAACCGTTTTGGTTACCGCCAGGATCGGGCAAAGCCCCAACACAAGCCGGAAAGGCGGTATCTCCGCCCAAAGGCCCTTGGTAAATTCCTGCGCAATC
The DNA here is from genome assembly GCA_964614125.1 of uncultured Desulfobacterales bacterium. Lineage (GTDB taxonomy): Bacteria > Desulfobacterota > Desulfobacteria > Desulfobacterales > Desulfatirhabdiaceae > UBA4064. Next base: position 30,825 of record CAZTKB010000002.1, read on the forward strand.
GTTTTGGCCATGGTCAATGCTCCCTATTTAAACTCTTTAAGTTTTTCAGCAAGATGAGGCTTCGCTTCCCGGTAGATTTTCCCGGCTTCCGTGACAGCACCGGTAACTCCCTTGGTAGTGACGGTGGCACCGGAAAGGGCATCGATTTTTCCGCCCTCGCCTTTGACCTTGAACTCTTCGGTCACCGGTATCCCTACAAACTGCTTGGCGAATTTGACGTCCGTCTGGGCCTTGGACCCGATACCCGGTGTTTCGCTGTGGGTGGTGACTCCGACCCCAACGATCTTGTCATCCGCCACATTGACCCCGACCACCATGCCGATGTCGCCTCCAAAACCTTTTCCAGTGGACTCAAAAGTCACCAGATCCGCTTTGCCGTTGACAACACCGACAAAAAAACTTTCTTCCTTGCCATTGACCGTGATTTTGAAACGGTCCTTGATGGGATCATTGGTGGCGCCCGCGCCTTCGACCAGGATTTTTCGGATGGCCGGGCCCTTGACAAACTCGAGTTGCTGGCTTTCGATCCGATCTTTGGTTCCATCACGCAAGGCGGCCAGCAACCCTCCGGAAAAAGAACTGAGCACGGTCAACACCACAACCATTTTTATCATTTCACGCATGATCGTCACCCTTTCCCAATGCGGTTGGTCTAATCTTGTCCAGAAGCGGGTTTGCGATATTGAAGAGCAGAATCGCGAACACCACGCCGTCCACATAGGCACCGATATTTCGGATCAGCATGGTCATGATGCCGGCGCCTGCCCCGTACAGCAGCATCGGAATCGTGTTGACCGGGGAAGACGAATCATCGGTTGCCAGAAAAAAGGCGCCGATCAAGGTGTATCCCGTCAGAAGATGGAAAAAAGGATCGGCATATTTCACCGAATTCGCCACATGGAAAACAAGGGCGGTAAAAAAGATGCCGGCCAGAAAAGAAAGGGAAATTTCCCATCGAATGAATCCCCGAATCATGAGATACATCCCACCGGCGATCAGTCCCAAGCCGAAGGTGGACCCGATGCCGCCGGTTTGCATCCCCAGCAGCAGTTTCCACGCCGGGTAATCTTCCGCCGCCGCGGCTCCCAACTGCTTGACAGCAGCAAGCGGGTAGGCCATCCGAAAACCGAAATCGTAAGAGAGCAGTGCCTCGTTGAAATCGAAAACCCCCTTCCAGGATACCATGAGGATGGCCAAGCCGATCAGGGCGGGATTGAAGGGATTGCCTCCAATGCCTCCGTAGATATGTTTTCCGATGAACATCGCGAGAAACGTACCCACAATGACAGCCCACCAAGGGGTTGTCGCGGGCAACAGCATGGCTAGAAGGAGTCCGATCAGCGCGGCGTTGCCGTCTCCGATACTGTAGGATCTTCCAGTAAGCCGGTTGGCGGCCAGTTCCCACAACATCGCGGTTGAAACGCACAGGCAGACGACGCCAAGCGCCGGCAATCCATACTGAAAGATTCCAAACAGTACGGCCGGAACAGCAGCCGCGATCGTATGCGCCTGCCGTACTGGAATGCTTCCGCCGTCGTGCCAGAAAGGCGCCGGTGAAACAATCAATTTTTTCTGATCAAGCATTTTCCGCCTCCGCAGCGTGAATCAGGGCCAGTTCATGTTTTGCCACTTGTATATATTGGGAAATAGGAATCCTGGATACACACACCACGGTACAAAGTCCGCAGTCCACACAACTGAGCAGGTCATACAAATCCGCACCTTCCTGGTACTGCCGCGCCTCCAGAAACCGGACAAGCATGTTCACCTGGATGCGGGCCGGGCAGACCCGCACGCAATCGCCGCAGTTGATGCAGGGGTAATCCGAGTACAGCGGTATGGTGGCGCCGTCTTGAATCAGGATCGCATCCGTATCCGGTTCAACCGGATGGTCTTCTGAAAACAGGGCGAAACCGGTCATCGGTCCCCCTTTGACGATGCGGTCCTTTTCCTGCAACGTCAGATTCATCGCAGCCAGCAGATCCCGAATCGGTGTCCCGATGCGCACGGAAACCAGTTGGCGGCTTTCATCCTTCCGGATCAGAGTCACGAGCTTCATGGAAGGTATCGTTCCGGTTTCAAAGGCATCGGCAATGGCGGCAACGGCTTCCGCGCTGATCATCCACACGCCCATATCTTCGACGCTTTTCCCGGCCGGAACGGTTTTTCCGAGTACCTGGCGAACCGCCAACTTCGGCAGCGCAGAGGGATACGTCGTTTCCACAAAATGAATGGTCGCCCCGATATGCCCATATCCCTGAACAAAGTCCCGACACACAGCGATTCGTACATCATCAATGCCGGTCATCTGTTTGAGCAGGGCGATCCCCCGAGTGACAGCGTCCAATCGAGTATTGATGATATGCTGGCGGGTGGCGACCATCAGGTCCGCATCCATTCCACAGACCACGATGGTGGAAATCGACTTGTCAGGATTCCCCGGTGTGTCCAGACAGATCGATCCGGGAAGGGTAGCCAGAAAGGCTTTGGCGATTTCCAACGACGGTTCCCCGGAAACCTCGGAAAACGACGGATCAGGCGCATCGTCACTGGAACGCGAAATCGTGACCGATGTTTGATGCCGTCCGTATTCTCCGACATGGGAGA
>CAZTKB010000002.1:33441-41460 GCA_964614125.1 uncultured Desulfobacterales bacterium
GTAACTGGTGAGATCGAATATACATCGTCTTCCGGGTATAGTACCAGTTTTTGTCCGGTTTGGACGGTAGCGCCCTTCTGAAGCAACGATTTGGCCGTGCTGGAGTAACGCTGGGGAATAAAAAGAGTGAGCGTGTTGGAATCGGGGAGAGAGATGGGATCCTGAGGCTTTTTGTTGATCGGCTCATAATGAACCCACGGTTTCACAAAGCCAAAAAAAGATTTTTTCATCATAAGTTCAACCCTTTATTACGATAGCACGTGTGGTGTGATCCTATTGCCGATTAGTGAGTGGCATGGCATTCGGCACAGAGGACCGGACCGGCTCCGAACTGCTGATGACATTCGATGCACTGCGCATGAAACGCATCGGTTTTGGCCGTCATTTCATAATCCTCATATTCGGAAGGGTCATGGCAGTCTTTACAGGATTCCGGTTTGATCGGATCGTCCTCCGCCTTGTGGCAGGCCGAGCAAGCCAGAAAATCCGAATCCTGATCCGAAGGGTGATGATGGCAATCGTTACAGGAAAGGCCGAAACTCGTATCCGAGGCATGGGATTTGTGGTCGAACAAAACATTGCCGGCAACACCTTTGAACATGATTCGGACTGGCTGATCCGGCTTTTTCGCCGAAAACGCGGCATAGCTGAACAAACCGACGATGAGCAGGATAACGGTGACACCGATGGCGACCTGCAAATTCTTCTGGGTGGTCATGTCTCAGAAAATCCTTTCACGGTGGAATGGTTGGCATCCTTGAAAACAAACCAATAAATCTTTAACCGCCTATCATACTGTGAAGAGCGTTTCAAGAAAATTTTCCGAAAGGACAGGGAAATGCCGAGGATCCACCTTCAATTGACAATAACGATGGAGACGTTCTTGACCGTATGAATCACTTTTTGAGAAACACTTCCCATCAGGAATTCCTGTACGCCGGAAAGACCGCGCCGGCCCATCACGATAACCTGATATCCCTTTCCGGCTTCCTCCACAATATCCCGAGCGACACCGTTCTTTTTTTTCTGGATTTTCCGGGTGATCCGCTCCTCCCGGAATCCGGCCGTCTGGAGGATATCACAGGCACGATCCATGGCTTCGTTGATCAACTGTCGTTTGCGGTCATCCAGTTGGCAGAATACGCTCTGCTGCGACAGAAAATAGGGAGTCAGTTCCGGACTGTTCATATCGCACAGGGCCGCTGTATCCGGAAGGATGCTGAGCAACGTGATATCGTTGTCCGGCTGGAAGACTCCGGCTATGAATTCCGCCACCCGAAGCGCATTGCTGGAATCGTCGATCGGAACCAATATTTTTTGCGCCATCTCAAACCTCCTCATTATGGAAAAAAACAGTTTGCACATCCTGTTGGGGGTTCGTCACCAAATCCCCGTACCGGGACGGCGGACAATTTCACTTCCGTCAATCGTATTTTTGTATGATACGACGAATTATGCATGGATTTCAACTCATTTAGTCAGTTTTCCACAGTTCCGCCAGGGTGCCCCCCTGTGTGGTATCCAAAGGGGGCGACAACGGGAAAATCCGGTTGACGCGGTTCCGGTGATAGGGAGCCGGACAACCGGCCGGTCACCCCTGTGCAACTGAAAAGCCGGAGCGTGGGCACTGTGCATTGACGGATCGCCATGCAAAAATAGTTCTTGATTGTAATCCATGGTTTGCTATCATGACAATAAACAACCCGTCGACAGATTCGAGCCGGCTGAGGCAATCACCGTTCGAACGGCAGGGAAACGGACCAGGAATTTTTATTTCACGGATACAGGAGGAAAAGATGAAAAAACTGGTATTGATCGGTGCGCTGGCCGTCCTGATGGCCGGATGCGGAACAGCAGCCATGCAGTCCGAATTGTGGAAACATCCCACCATGTACAAAAACATGGACCACCTGAAGTATAGCTGGGCCGGATACGCCGAGACCTCCCCCGGAGATGTGCAGGCATCCGCCGAACAAAAATGGTGGGGAATTCCCCAGGGCGGCGCAAAATGATTGGTCGCGATCGAAATCGGATGGTGGTTCGGCCCCATTGAGTCATTCCCGATTTCGATTGCGATTCTCCATGCGTTTTCCCGAACCGTTGCCTCCCCGCCTCCCGGCGTCACCGGAAAAAATCTGAAAAGGCCTCCGCCTTTCTTTACAATCCGCTCTCCATTCATTATTATTTCCGGTATCGATCCCGACAATCTCCCGGCCGCGCCACCCGGTTGTGACGCGGCATGACCCTACACCGAACGAAAGGAACCGATCATGAGTTTTGCGTTCAATGCGGATGATGTTTTCGCGATAGCCGAGCAGATCGAAAGGAACGGAGCCGAATTCTACCGTACCGCCTGCCCCGGGATCCCGGACCCGAAAGTCAGAACCTTTTTGGACAAGCTGAGTAAAATGGAAGAAGATCATGAGAAAACCTTTGCTTCCATCCGTGCCGAACTGTCCGAACGGGAAAAAACCCCGACTGTCTTTGATCCCCTGGATGAATCCGCGGCATATCTGAAAGCACTGGCAGACACCAAGGTGTTTTTCGAGAAACAGATCGATGTTTGCTCCCTGCGCGAGGTGCTTAAAGCCGCAATCGAGGCGGAAAAGGATTCCATCGTATTCTACCTTGGAATGAAAGAAATCGTTTCAGATACATTGGGCAAAAAGCGAATCGATGACATCATCAAGGAAGAGATGTCCCATATACGGCTTCTGAGCAAGGAACTGATATCTTTGAAGTCCTGATCGCGACGCTTTTTTGGCGGATCCGTCCGGAAACCGTTTGTGCGGTGCTGTTCTCTTCCGGATGAAAAGATGGTATCCATCGGAGACCGGGGAAATTACTCCTGCATCTTTCCGGTCTCCGCCAGAATTTCGAGTGATTCCCTGTCAACCAGAAAGATTTCGTTCCCCTTCACCCGGATCAGGCCTCCGGCCGTCATGCGGCCGAAAATCCGGGACAGCGTCTCTGGAATTGTTCCCAGCAGTCCGGCAAGATGTGCCTTGGATATATCCAACCGAACCCGATCCGGTTGGTTCTGTTCTTCGGAAAGGTACAACAGATAGGCCGACAGCCGTCCGGGAACCTCTTTGAGGGAGAGATTTTCGATATGAACCGTGAATTCCCGGAGGCGCAGCGAAAGCAGCCCCAGCATTTGAACGGCCAGCATGGGATGAGCGATGATCAGGTCGATGAAAGCCTTTTTCGGGAAAAACAGCAAACGGGTTTGTACGATACACCGTGCGGTGGCGGGAAAAGACGAACCCGTGAATACCGGCACCTCTCCGAACGGTTCTCCCGGGCCGAAAATATGAAGAATCTGTTCCTTCCCTTCGGAAGAAGATTTGAAAATCTTGACCCGTCCCGATATCACGATATAGAAACCGTCTCCCTCGTCTCCTTCCGAGAAAACGATCCGGCCCTTGGGATATTCCCTGACCATGGAAATCCGACGGATGGATTCCAACTGCTCCGCCGTCAAACCGTTGAACAACGGAGCCGCGGCAATAGCCGCCGTTACCCGGTCCATCCGATTTTCCGATCCGGTACCACCGGCATTTTTTCACCCCGAAAAATTTCATTTTCTTGATCTAAGTCAAGGAGAGATCCCGCACAATGGCGTATAACGGGATCCAACATTGAATCTTTCTTCGGATTCACCATAGTCGAATTCCGATTTTCTTACAACCCGATTTCATCGAAAGGAGAACCACCATGTTCTGTTATCAGTGCGAACAAACGGCAAAAGGCGAAGGATGCACCAAGATCGGCGTGTGCGGGAAACAACCCGATGTCGCAGCCCTTCAGGACCTCCTGGTATACGCAGTGAAAGGGCTCTCCGTGTACGCCGCCAAGGCACGCAAACAAGGGATCATCGATTCGGAGATGGACCGGTTCGTATTCGAGGCGATTTTTTCCACGCTGACCAACGTCGATTTCGATCCGGATCGGTTTGTACCCATGATTCAGAAAACCGTGGCCTATCGGGACGCGCTTCGGTCCAAGGTGGGCGCCGTCGCATCCGAAGGGCCGGCGGTCTTCGTTCCGGAAACTACCCGGGATGGCCTGATCGCACAGGGAGAGGCGGTTGGAATTCAATCCGATACCACCATCCATCCGGACATCCTTTCCTTACAGCAGGTCCTTATTTATGGGTTGAAAGGCGTGGCAGCCTATGCGGATCATGCCGCTATTCTGGGCAAATCCGATGAGAAAGTGGCCGGCTTCATTTATGACGCCATGGCCGCAACTTTGGACAAAACCCTGGGAGCCGACGACCTGGTGGGAATGGTCCTGAAATGTGGGGAAATCAACCTCCTGGCCATGGAACTTCTGGATGCGGCCAATACCGGGACATACGGACATCCGGTTCCGACATCCGTGCCGCTGGGGCCGAAAAAAGGAAAGGCCATCCTGGTTTCCGGGCACGACCTCAAAGACCTGGAAGCCATTCTGAAACAGTCCGAGGGTAAAGGGATTCAGGTGTACACCCATGGAGAAATGCTTCCCTGCCACGGCTATCCGGAACTGAAAAAATATGGCCATTTTTACGGGCATTACGGCACCGCCTGGCAGAACCAGGCCAAAGAATTTGCGGCGTTCCCCGGCGCGATTCTCATGACGACCAACTGTATCCAGAAACCCAAGGAATCTTATCAGGACAATATCTTTACGACCGGGTTGGTAGGATGGCCGGGTGTCACCCACATCGCGGACAAGAATTTCGCGCCGGTCATCGAAAAAGCCCTGGCCATGCCTGGATTTTCGGAAGACGCCCCCGGCAAGAGCGTGATGGTGGGATTTGGACGTAATGCAGTCATGGGTGTTGCCGGACAGGTCATCGAAGCGGTCCAAAACAAGGCAATCCGCCATTTCTTCCTGGTGGGCGGGTGCGACGGCGCCAAAACCGGTAGGGACTACTACACCGAATTCGTGGAAAAAGTGCCTTCCGACTGTGTGGTGCTGACCCTGGCCTGCGGTAAATTCCGCTTTTTCGATAAAGACCTCGGTGATATCGGCGGCATTCCCCGTCTTCTCGATATCGGTCAGTGCAACGACGCCTATTCCGCCGTTCAAATCGCCGTGGCGCTTGCCAACGCCTTCCATTGCGGAGTCAACGACCTGCCGTTGTCCATGATCCTCTCCTGGTACGAGCAGAAAGCTGTGGCAATCCTGTTGACCCTGCTTTATCTGGGCATCAAAGATATCCGGCTGGGGCCGAGCCTGCCGGCCTTCATCACCCCGAATGTGCTGGATGTCCTGGTCAAGAACTTCAATATCATGCCCATCCGGACCCCGGATGAGGACCTGAAAGCGATACTGGGATAACGACCATAGCCAAACAGAAACCGGCATTACGAGGGCCGGAAATAACCCGGCCCTCGTAATCCGCGGCCGATATCGTACCCCGAAGGAGACGTGATCCATGAAATGCCCAGGTCAGGACACCCAGTACTGGAAACCCGGAGCCATTTTTGAGGTTCCTTGCCCAAACTGCGGCCACCATGTTGAATTCTTCAAAGACGACACATCCCGAAAATGCGGCCAGTGTGGCCATCGTTTTATCAATCCGTCCATGGATTTCGGATGCGCCGCCTATTGTCAGTATGCGGAACAATGCCTGGGAACCCTGCCCAAAGAGGCGCTGGCCCAAAAAGAAGATATGTTGAAAGACCGTGTCGCCATTGAGATGAAACGGTATTTCAAACAGGATTTCAAACGAATCGGGCACGCCTCCCGAGTGGCCCGTTATGCGGAACGAATCGGCAAACTGTTGGGAGGAAATCTGGCAGTCATTCTGGCCGCCGCCTATCTGCACGATATCGGAATCCATGAGGCCCAGCGCAAATACAACAGCACGGCCGCGAAATACCAGGAAATCGAGGGTCCCCCCATTGCCGAGGAGATCCTGAACAAGCTGGGGGCGGGAAAAGATCTGATCGAGGAAGTATGTGACATCATCGGCCATCATCATCATCCCCGTGACATCGAAACCCTGAATTTCAAAGCAGTGTACGATGCGGATCTCATCGCCAACATTGAAGACAACCAGAAAGAAACCCCGATTCCTCCACAACGGATCGAATCAATCATCCAGAAATCCTTTCTCACGGATACCGGACGCAAAATCGCAACAGAAACCCTGTTGGGAGCACCGGCCTGAATATCGATAGATGGAAGCGGCAACCATAAAGGGGACAAACCATGAAAGTGATGCGGAAAATCATCGAGATCGATGATGAGAAATGTGACGGCTGCGGCCAATGTGTTCCGGGATGCGCCGAAGGCGCCTTGCAGATCATCGACGGTAAGGCCCGCATGGTCGCTGAAAAATTTTGCGACGGTCTGGGTGCCTGCCTGGGGGAATGTCCCAATGACGCATTGCGGATCATCGAACGGGAAGCCGAGGAATTTGATGAGCAAGCTGTGGAAATACACCTGGCGGCTCAACAGGGAAGCCCGATCAAAAATCATTCCTTGTCAGCCAAAGGGGGATGTCCATCCGCCGCGATACAAACCCACGGCCGGGACATCTCGTGCCAGCAGGCGAACATTCCGTCCTCTGTTCGGACCGTGGAAGACGGGTGCCTGTCTCACTGGCCGATTCAGATCCGTCTGGTACCGCCGGACGCTCCGTTTCTGAAAGGAGCGGATCTTCTGGTGGCGGCGGATTGCACCCCTGCCAGTTACCCCCTCTTCCACCGGCAGTTCGTCAACGGCCGGGTGGTCATGATGGGATGCCCCAAATTCGATCAGGTTCCGGAATACATCGACAAATTCACACGCATCTTCCGGCAGGCCGGCATCCGAAGTGTCACCGTGCTGGTGATGGAGGTTCCCTGCTGCTCCGGAATGCCCATGATCGTAAAAAAGGCCATGCAGGCCGCTGGAGTGGATATTCCCGTATCCGTGGCGACCGTCAGTACCAAGGGACGTCTGCTGGAGCTCCGAAAACTCACCTGATTGATGTCCATCCGCTATTCCGCCTCTTTGTCAGAGGAGGCGGACCTCCATGCCGAAATTTGATCCCGAATATCCGCTTCCGAGATCAATTCGCCAAACCGTTCTCCATGAAGGCAACGTTGTTTGTAAAGTGACAGGCAATCGTTAAGAATCGAGACCACCTCTGTTTCGGAATAGATCTCCGGCAACTCGGCTGCCAGCTGGGGATGGCGCCCCAGCTTTCCACCCAACAGGACCCGGTATCCTTTCCGTTTCACAGACAGGGTTCCTGTGGGGCAGACATCGATGCACTGGCCGCACCGGACGCAACTGCGGCCAAGGACAGGCAGGGATCGAACCGGATCCAGAATGACGGCCTCCTCTTTGCAGATTTCCACGCAAGCACCGCATCCGCTGCAGGGTTGAGCGGTCACGCCGGGTTCCGAGGCCGCAATCAGACCGAAATCACGAATCTGCGGCTGGGAACAGGCATTCGGGCATTCCGCCATGGTGATCCGGAATTCATGGTGGTATTTTAACCCGCCGGTTACCCGTTCCCGCAAGAACGCCAACAAATTCTGATCCTGCATGACGTTCTGAATAGTATCCAACAATTCATCGGAGGGCAAAATCCGATTGGGGCATCCGCCCGAACCGAAACATGTCTCGACCTGAAATCCCCGGATATCGCTTTCCATCCGAGTCAGATACCGAGCCTGGGTTTCCCGGACTTCGGCCATGGTGATCGTCGACTTCCCTTGTGCCTGGGCCTCTTTTTCCACTCGGGCTTTCACCCGCTTCCGAACAAAAAAAGGTACCTTTCGCACGGCCTCTTCGGCCTCCGCCGTCCATTTCATACGTTTCGCTCCTGTCTCATCCGAGCTACCGGAATGCCACGCCCCATCCGGGGCTGCACGGCTGCGTCCTTGTTCCGCTTTTTGGGCAGGTGCTGCGCGCCCCTATGTTCCATCCTGGCCCTCCCCCGGTCGGCCTGTTTCACCAGCGAGTGCCGCACCCGAGTTCTTTTCCAATCGGAAGCTGCCCCCGGCAATTGAAAATCAATCGTCTTTATTG
>CAZTKB010000003.1:0-37790 GCA_964614125.1 uncultured Desulfobacterales bacterium
TTCTGGATAAAATTCAAAAAGCATCGTAACCCCGAAACAATTAGCGATTTGAAATCGTGAGGTTGGTCGTCAATAGTGGACACGAAAACTCTATGCAGCTTTTTTAATTTGGTAAAAACGGCGCTCGAAGGCAGCCGGTGAAAGATAGCCGAGTTTTTTTTGCTTTCTCTGACGGTTATAAAAGATCTCAATGTATTCCTGAATATCACGCTTCGCCTCCTGCCTGGTCTGGTAATATCCTCTATTGGACCGACCGATAAGAATTCCTGATGTTCCGGATCGCAGGGAAGACAGCCTTCCGGTACAGACGGACTCCATCTTCACCGGATTTGAAATACCAACAAAATTCATTGAGTGGAAACTTATATTCCGGACGGAGAAAGATACCCTGATATATCCCCGCTAAGGGTTTGGGCAAGGGCAAGCAAAAGAAAGGCAAATGGAACCGGCCACCCGGACCGGTGATTTTGGCATTGAATTAAATTTGACCGGTGATCACAATGGGTTTACCTTGTCAAACACATGCCACAAAATACCGACCGAAAGAATCAAAGAGAACAGAAACCGGCAACCTCTCTCTTTTTGCCGTTTTTTGGCGTATAGATTTTATTCGATGCCGGTTCGTCCGAAAAAGCGGGGCAGGCAAATGTGGTAAAAAAGTGGTAAAGGATCGGTGGTAATGCAAAAGGGGTTATGAGTGATGCTCATAACCCCTTGTTTTTATTTGGCTGAGGGACAAGGATTCGAACCTTGGTTAACGGGGCCAGAACCCGTCGTCCTGCCGCTAGACGATCCCTCATCGATTATCTATTGATATTTATCCCAAACTCCTGGATATCGTCAAGAAAATTTTTCGCGATTTTGCACCGGGTTGTCTCGAAAATACAGGCAGCCGACTCAAGCGGATCGTTCGGCGATATAGGCCAACGCACGATTCAGACGACCCAAAACCTTGGTTTTTCCCAGAATTTCGATAATTTCAAAAATTCCCGGGCTGGCAGTCTTCCCGGTCAGCGCCACCCGCACCGGCTGGGCGATCTTGCCCAGTTTCAACCCCGTCTGCTCCATAACGGACATAAACGCTTGTTCCAGGTTTTCATGGCTGCAGACATCCAGGCCTTCGACGGCATCGGCCACCCGCTTGAGAGAATCGACGGCGTCGGGTTTCAGAAATTTATCCGCCGCCTCCGTTTCGTAAGCGAATTCATCCATATAATAAAAAGATGCGGCAACGGCCATCTCTTCTAACGTTTTGGCCCGGGCGTTCAGAGTCCCAATCACCTGGTTCAGATACTTACCCTTTTCCGCCGGATAGCCGTGCCGGAGCAGAAACGGCAGGAGAAAATCCGAAAGAAGTTCCGGCGGCATCCTTTTAATATGGTCCGCGTTCACCGCCAGAAGTTTGTCCATGTCGAACACCCCGGCAGATTTCCCCATATTTTCCAGATTGAATTTTTCGATCAACTCCTCCCGGGTAAACAGCTCCTGATCTCCGTGGGACCATCCCAGGCGGACCAGGTAGTTGATCATGGCATCCGGCAGAAACCCCATATCCCGGTAAGCGGTTACAGACATAGCTCCGTGACGTTTGCTCAGGCGGGTCTTGTCCTTCCCCAAAACCATCGGAACATGGCCGAACACCGGGAGTTCGGCACCCAAGGCCCGGTACAGCATGATCTGCCGGGGTGTGTTGTTCACATGGTCGTCACCGCGGATGATGGTGTTGATACCCATCGTAATGTCGTCCACCACCACGACAAAATTGTAGGTCGGTGTTCCGTCCGCCCGCTGAATGATAAAATCATCCTGTTCGGAGTTCTGAAACACAATATTGCCCTTGACCACATCCTCTATGACCGTGGTTCCGATCTGGGGGGCACGAAATCGGACCACGGCGCCGGGAACCGCGGAAAGACCCCGGTCCCGGCAGGTTCCGTCGTATTTGGGCTTACCTCCGGTCTCCATCGCCTTTCGCCGCATTTCCTCCACCTGCTCCGGGGTGCACGTACAGTAGTAGGCGTGACCGGTTTCCAGGAGGCGCTGGACATATTCCCGGTAAATCGAAAAACGTTGCGATTGAAAATACGGCCCGTCGTCCCAGTCGATGCCCAACCAGTTTAACGCTTCAAAAATGGCGTCCGCGGACTCTTTGGTGGATCGAACCGTATCCGTGTCTTCGATCCGGAGAACGAACCGTCCATTGGTGTGTCGGGCATACAGCCAGTTGAACAACGCCGTGCGGGCCCCACCGACATGCAGATATCCCGTTGGGCTGGGAGGAAATCGGGTGACAATCTGTTTCATGACCATTCTCCGATACGGCCGCAATCAGACGATTGCAACCCGGCATGAGGAGCGAAAAACTCCTGTTGACTTATTGCAAATGGTATAGTATTAGTCATTAGTAAATTAAACCGGAATAAAGGTGTTTCCGCCCACCCCGAAGAGAGGCGGAAGCCGACGTTCAGCCCAATGTTATTGTATCTGGTAAATTTGTTATATTATCATATCCGAATGAATCTGCCAACCATCATTTTCCAGAAAAGATCTTGACAAACGAGGCGACTTCAATTACTAATGCCTGGCTCGTAAATTTTTAGTTATTAGTAAATATCAACCATCATTCCTTTATTCAGGAGAACGACCATGGCAGTACCGAAGCACAAAACGTCCAAGTCCAAGCGAGACAAACGCCGCACCCATCAAAAAATCGACGCGCCGGATCTTTCCGTCTGCCCCGAATGCGGAGAAGCCACGCTCCCACACCACGCCTGCTCCAAATGTGGGTCTTATAACGGCAAAAAGGTAATCGAGATCAAAGAGGATTGATGTTCATGACCGACTCCCCAACCACCGCTTCCGTCCCGAAGGCGGGACTGGATGACGAGTCCCGCCAGATCGCCCTGGATATCGTCGACAAGCTGAAAGCCCGACTGCTCACCCGAGAAAATATCCTGGAATACGATCGGAAGGAAATTTTTCCCGAGGATGCCATCCGCACCATGCTGGGGCCGGATATCGGGATGCAATTGCTTTTCATTCCGGAGGCGTACGGCGGAATGGGCGGAGGAGCCAGAGATTGCTGCGCACTCACCCGGAAAATGTCCGAGATCTGTCTGGGTATGGCCACCGCTTTTTTCGCGATTCAACTGGGCGCCGACCCGATTATCGTCGGCGGAACCGAAGCGCAGAAGGAAAAATGGCTGGGTGCCATCGCTGACGGATCTTCTCTGGTGGCCTATGCGGTCACCGAACCCAACGCCGGCAGCAACCTGGCCGCCCTGACCACCCGTGCGGAGCCGGTTGCGGACGATTCCGGAACCGTCATCGGATACCGGATCAACGGAAACAAGCAGTTCATATCGACCGGCGGATACGCGGATTTCATCACCCTGCTCGCCGATACACCGGAAGGCCCTTCCTTTTTTGTTGTGGAGAAGGGGACCCCGGGCTTTGATCGGGGGAAGGGAGAGGAAAAACACGGGATTCGCGCATCCAACACTTCTCCGCTGACGTTCACCGACGTCTTTGTTCCAGTGGAAAACCTGATCGGCGGCGTAAGCGGTGTGGGATTGAAACAGGCCAACGAGGTCTTCGGCTACACCCGCCTGATGGTGGCCTCCATGGCCCTGGGTGCCGGAGAAGCGGCTCTGAACATTGCAATACCCTATGCTATGGAACGTGTTCAGTTCGGCTCCCCTCTCTCGGAGAAACAGGGCTATACCCACAAGCTGATCGTACCCCATGTCGTCCGGATGGCGGCAGCCGAAGCCTACATCGATGAAATCGCCGATCGCTTGGACAGCGGGGAGTCCGACCTCCAGGTGGAAGGCGCCATCGCCAAAGTCTTTGCCGCTGAAAACGCCAACCAGGCTGCGGAACATGCGATGCAGGCGCTCGGCGGCTATGGGTACATCACGGAATTCGGTGTCGAAAAAATCAAGCGGGATGTCCGGATCACCTGCATCTACGAAGGAACCAGCGAGATCCTCCAGAACATCATCGGTACGTTTCGCTGGAAAAAAACCTGGAAATCCAAGGGAAAATTCTACCTTTCCCTAGCCGAAGAAATGGAATCCCTTTTTCAGGAAATTCCGGATACCGGCTCCCGCTATATCGCCGGGTCGGCCCGGGCTCTGAACCACATGATTCTGGTAGCGCATGAGAAACGACTGACCCGCGAACAACACGTCATGTTCCTGCTGGCGGATATGATGACATACACGGAAGTCGGTGCCGCCCTGGCACGAAAAGCAGCCGGCCTGCGCCGGATTCAAGACGAGAAGGCGGAAAAATACGCTGTCTTTTCTCGAATCTTTGCTGCGGAGGTCTCCTGTCTGGCAGCGGAAAAGAGCCTGAAAATTGCCATGGGTACGGGCTTGGTGACCGAATCGGATATGGCCCGGTTCATGAAAGAAATCGACTATACCGGGCTGATCGCCTCTCTGGGAAACACGATTTCCGACATGGACGCGGCAGCCCGTTTCATCTTCAAGAGGACGTCATGACCCAAACCGACACACGCGTCATTGTTGTCACGGGAGGATCCCGCGGTATCGGAAGAGCCATTTGCCAGGCCTTTGCGGAACAAAATGCCGTCGTGTATTTCAACTACGCATCCAATCACGAAGCCGCTCGGGATACGATAGACCGGATCGCCCAAACCGGAGGCTCCGCCATCGGGATACCGGCGGATATATCCTCCCAGGCCGATGTGACCGCACTTTTCGACCGGATCCTTACCGAAACCGGCCGTGTGGATGTTCTGGTCAACAATGCCGGAATTACCCGGGACAATCTGCTGGTCCGCATGAAAGAATCCGATTGGGACCAGGTGATGTCGGTAAACCTGAAAGGTGCGTTTCTCTGTACCAAAGCGGCCTCCAAAACCATGATCAAACGGCACTTCGGCCGGATCATCAACATCACATCGGTTGTCGGTGCAATGGGCAATGCCGGACAGGCGAATTACGCTTCCGCCAAGGCCGGAATCATCGGGTTCACCAAATCCATAGCCAGAGAACTGGCCTCCCGCAACATCACGGTCAATGCCGTTGCTCCGGGATATATCGAAACCGATATGACCCATTCCCTGGGTGAAAATGTCAAAGAGTCGATGATCCGGCAGATACCGCTGGGTCGCTTCGGAACCCCGGAAGATGTGGCTCAAACCGTCCGTTTTCTTGCCTCGGAACATGCGTCCTATATTACCGGGCAGGTCATTCATGTAAGTGGTGGAATGTATATTTAAACGCAGCTTTCGGATTCATGGCCGGACGCCTGGTGCGAAAGCGGAATATTTCTCAAAAGGAAGGTATGTATGTCAGTCGAAGATAAAGTCAAAAAAATCATTGCTGAAAAATTGGGTGTCGATATCAGTGAAGTCAAACCGGAATCGTCTTTCGTGGATGATTTGGGGGCGGATTCCCTCGACCTGGTGGAACTGATCATGTCCATGGAAGAAGAATTCGATATCGATATTTCCGATGAAAACGCGGAAAAGATCGTCCGTGTCAAGGATGCCATTGAATTTGTGACCGCCCATTCCTGATGCATCCGTCTGTCCAGGGGAAAGAATCGTCCTGTTCTCCTGGACACCGACAGAAATTGTTCCACAAACAAATCGAAATCATTACCACGTAAACCTATTCACCGCTATCCAGGGGGATTGATTGAAACGGCGAGTTGCTGTAACAGGTTTGGGATTGGTCACGCCGCTGGGCATCGGCTGCGAGGAAACATGGACCGCACTTTGCGACGGAAAATCCGGAATCGGAGAAATTACCCGTTTTGATACAAGCGCTTTTGAAACGAAAATCGCCGGGGAAGTGAAACACTTTCATCCGGAAGATTTCCTCCCCAAAAAAGAAGCCCGTCGGATGGAGCTGTTTATCGCCTACGCCATCGCCGCGGCACGGATGGCGGTGGAGGATTCGCGGTTTCTTATCTCCGAAAAAAACTCGCATCGGGTCGGAGTCTTTACCGGATGCGGTCTCGGAGGCCTGAACATACTTGAAACCACGGCCCGGGTTATTGATCAGAAAGGGCCTGGGCGGATCAGTCCTTTTTTTATCCCCATGATGATCGGAAATATGGCTCCTGGAATGATCAGCATTCACCTGCAAGCCAAGGGTCCCAACGCCTCCATGGCCACTGCCTGCGCCGCCGGCACTCATGCCGTGGGAGAAGCATTCAAAATCATTCAGCGGGGAGCGGCGGACGCCATGATCACCGGAGGGGTCGAATCGGTGATCAGCCCCACCTGCATCGCCGGTTTCAACATCATGAAGGCATTATCCACCCGAAATGATGATCCTTCCAAAGCTTCCCGTCCCTTCGATCGCGATCGGGATGGATTTGTGGTAGGGGAAGGCGCCGGAATGCTGCTGTTGGAGTCCATGGACTCGGCCTTGGAACGGGGTGCCCGGATCTATGCGGAAGTCATCGGCTACGGCATGAGCGGAGACGGCTATCACATGACAGCGCCCTCTCCGAACGGGGAAGGAGCGGCCCGCTGCATGGCGGCGGCCCTGGACGATGCGGAAATTTCACCGGAAGCCGTCAACCACATCAATGCCCATGGTACGTCCACTCCCATGAACGATCTCTACGAAAGCCTGGCCATCAAGACAGTTTTCGCCGAACATGCCAGACGGATTCCGATTTCGGCCACCAAGTCCATGACCGGCCATCTCTTGGGAGGAGCCGGGGGTATCGAGGCGGTTTTCACGGCCCTGACGATTCATACCGGAACCATTCCGCCTACCATCAACCTGGACAATCCTTCCGAGGATTGTGACCTGGATTATGTGCCGCATTTCGCCCGCAGGCAGACCGTCACCACGGCCATGAGCAATTCCTTCGGCTTCGGTGGAACCAACGCCTGTATCATCCTGAAGGCGCTTGAACCCTGAAACAGCGGAACCGGGACACGGATATCACCCGCTGTTCCGGTACCCGACAGAAGTACCATCCACGCTTTCTCCCAGCATGGCCCGAAGCCCGGACTTCCGGTCGATCTTCCTGGAAACCGCCGCAACAAAACCCGCTTCCGTGCCCCAGACACTTACGGATCCTTTGGCCCGGGTGATACCGGTGTAGAGCAATTCCCGGGTCATCAGGTCGGAATCGTGATCCGGAAGCATCAGAATCACCCGATCGAACTCGGATCCTTGGCTTTTGTGCACCGTCATGGAATAGACGGTTTCGTGTCGGGGAAGACGGAGAGGCGAAACCGGATAGAGGCCGCCTCCGGATCCAGGAAAAAATACCCGTGGCCTCCCCTCCCCATCCGGCCACACGATTCCGATGTCCCCGTTGTACAGCTTCATCCCGTAGTCATTGACCGTGATCATGACCGGACGTCCCCGGTACCATCGGGAGTTCGGATCAATCAGGCCGTTTTCGGCCAGTATTTCCTCCACGAGGAGATTGATGGCGGCTACCCCGACGGTACTCCGCCGCAGGGCGCACAGGATTCGGAAACCGTCGAACCGGCAGAGCGCCTCGTCCGGGGTTTGAGCTCGCATAACCGGAGCGTATCCCTCCAGAATCGGTTGGAGCAACGCCTGTTTCATCCCGCTTGGATCGGGAAGATCCATCCAATTACCATCCGAAACCAATGGATCTTTCAACAATGCCAACGCCGCAACCCCATTCCCCTCGTTGATCATCCGGCCCAGCCTGCCGATTCCGCTGTGGCTGTCAAACCGGTAATTTTTTTCCAGAACGACCAGATGGGAGGCCAAACGCCCGCCATGACAGATATCCCCCAGTACCGCCCCCGCCTCCACAGACGCCAATTGATCCTTGTCGCCCAATAAAATCAGGCGTGCCTCCGGTCGAAGGGCAGAAACCAGCTTGGTCATCAGGGGCAAGGCCACCATGGATGCCTCGTCAATGACCACGGCATCGCAGGGAAGTGGGTTGTCACGGGAATGCCGAAACCGGATGGACCCCCTGACTGGGCCGAGCAACCGGTGGATCGTGGGTACCTCCTCGGGAATCCTTTCTAGGATCGCATCGGAACAGTTCAGATTCTTTCGAGTAGCCCGGATGGATTCGTTCAGTTTCGCGGCGGACTTTCCAGTGGGAGCAGCCAACGCGATCCGAAAAGGCCTATCCCCCGCTTGCTCCAGAAGAAGGGCCAGAATCCGCACAACGGTCGTCGTCTTTCCGGTTCCCGGTCCTCCGGATATGACGCAAAACCGATTCCGGACCGAGGCTTCGGCGGCTTCCCTCTGCCGATCGGGTTCTTCCGGAAACCGCTTCGGAAACAGGCGCAAAAGCCCCTCTTCCAACTTTCCCCCGTCCATGTTCCGGGCCGGGGATCCAGTGGAACTCAGCAGAAAATCTGCGAGGTCCCGCTCATATTTCCAATACCGGTATAGGTAGAGGCGGTCATCCTCATCCAAAATAAGAGGACGGAAATCCCCAGGCCGCCCGACAGCCTCCCATTCGCGCAGCCGATTCCTCCAATTGATCCGATCCGGCAACCAGACGGCCTTCCCTTCCACCCACATTTCGGTTTCCGCCGGATCCTCCAGATATAAACAGATATGGGCTTCCCGCACGGCGCGGCTCACGAGCGCGGCCGCCAGCCACCGGGGAGAAAAATCGCCGTCCGGCTTTCCGGCCAAAAAATCGGCGAAATGCCGATCTATTGATTGAAATTCCATCATCCCCATATACTTGGTTCCTTTTGTTGGGCTCATGGAATCCGCAGGAGAAGCGCACTCAATTCATCGATTGCCTCCGCAGGCGGCCTGTCCCGGAAAAATCCGGTATCCTCTCCCGGATCCGGACTCACCCCGCGCAGAAACACATAGAATACTCCACCGAAATGCGTTTGGTAATCATATCCTGGAATCCGCCGGGACAGATACCGGTTCAACGCGACGGTATACAGCAGGTACTGGAGTGGATACAGGTGGGTTTTCATGGCGTTTTCGAGAGATGCTCCGCCGTAGTCTTCGCGACGGAAACCCAGATGGTTGGATTTCCAGTCCAGAAGATAATACCGGCCCCCCTGTTCAAAGACCATATCCACAAATCCATGGACCATTCCCTGTACCGGCCTGAAAAACAGACCGGGCCAATCGGAACCCGCATTCCGCAATCCGCTCCATTTCCGCAAACAGGCGTTCAAGTCCTGGCTGGTGATATACCGGAGGGGAAAAAAGAACTCCATCTCACAAACCCAACTTCCCGGGGACAGCCCTCCCAGGCGGAATTCCCCATCCGGTGAAGACAGGCGGGTGTGAAGAACATTTTCCACCCAGCGGGTCACCACCGGCTCCCATTCCCTTTCGTATCCATGTTTTTTCAATCCCTTTTCCGCCAGAAAACGGACGCCGGTTGTGGTAGCCGCGGAAAAATCCATTTCTTCCAAGACTTCATGAAGAAAAATTCCGGCCGCAGTTCCCCTGGGGAAAGTGAATACGTTCCGTTCCTGGGAAAAATCGGGCGGCATCCTTTCCAGGACCAAAGCCGCCCCCGGGGAATCCCCGTCCCGATCCGGAACTTCAACGGCACGAGACTCCCGCGTGGAAAAAAAGGTGAAACTGGTGACCTGCCAGTCAGTGGGGATGATTTTCCGAAACTCGCGGCAAACCGGAACGGATTCGGTCTCCGAACTCCGAAAGGGCTCTTCCAACGGTTCCGATACCGGCGGGACGTATCCGGGTATGGAAGTTGGCGCTACGAAAACCGATTTTTCAGATCTTTCCACGAGAGCCTGGAGGTGGTCCATCATCGTTTCGGCGGAGAGATCAGACACATCCCGGGCAAGCCGTCGCACCGGGTCGGCATCCGAGCCAACGGCATCGGAGGAATGGAACAGATAGGCCAACGGAGAGGTTTCGTGCCGGGTTTTTCCGGTTTTATCCGAGATTTTCCCTGCAAACAGATAACATCGAATCTTTGCTCGCGTGATGGCGACATACACCAGACGGATATTTTCCGCCAGAATCTCCGCCTGTGCCCGGGTCCGGCGGCGATCGATGTCCGCGGATCCGAAATCCGTCACCATCCGGAAACCCTCATGACAGGTAACCACCCCGCCGTCCGCCCGAACGCCGGCCCAGAGAAAAGGACAAAACACCACCGGGTATTCGAGCCCCTTGCTGACATGCACGGTAACGATCTTGACGGCATTTTCATCGGTTTCCAACCGAATCTGATATTCCTCGGCCGTATCTGTGGAGGCGATCCGATCACCGAACCAGGCAAGCAGCCTGTCGATTCCCAATTTTTCCTCATGGGCCTTGCGATGGAGCAATTCCAGACAATGCAAGAGATCGGTCAGCCGCCTCTCGCCGTCCGGACGGCCCAGAAGGCGGCCTCGCACCCCTTCCCGCGAGAGCAACGCCCGGGCCGCCACCATGAATCCCCGCTGAAGCCAGGTTGCGTGATCCTCGCGAAAACGTTCCAGACATGACTCCCATTCGACCTCGTTTTCCAGAAGGCTTGCGATATCGTTTCCGCTTCTCCCCAACAGGTCTGTTACCAGGGCGCACCGTACGGCCCCTTCGTCACCGGGGTCGGCCAGAGCCCGAAGAACCGTATGCACCTCCCTGGCTGTATCGGAGTGAAACACACTGGAATCACTTCGCAGCACCGCCGGGATACCCCTCGCCTGTAACGACTCCTGAATATGCGATGCCTGTCGATGGGTCCGGACGATGACCGCGATATCCGCCGGGGATACCGGGACCCGGCCGGCCGGTTCCGATCCCGGCACCCCCCCTTTCAGAAGAGTTTCGATTTCGTCCGACACCATACCCGGGATCGCCTCGTTTGCCTTTCCTACGGCAAGGCCGGAATCCGATTCCGGAGAAAAAAGAAACCGGATCTGAAAAGGTGCGTCCACCGCCACTGAAACAGAATCATGGGCCTGGATAACCGGTTTTCCCGGCCGAACCGAATGGTAGCGGATTTCCGGAAACAAAAAGGGTGTGTTCAGCCGGGCAAAGATGGCGTTTAACGCGGTAAGCAGGGGCGCTCCGGAGCGCCAATTGGTGGTCAAGGTGAAGCGCCGCTCCGGCGGTATGTCCGCCGCAGCCTCCAGATAGGCGAAAACATCCGCACCCCGGAAACCGTAAATTGCCTGCTTCGGATCCCCGATCAACAGCAACGGATTTTCGGAGACGGAAAAGATCGTTTGAAAGATATCGTACTGAATCGGATCCGTGTCCTGAAACTCGTCGATAAAAGCGGCCCGGTATTTGTTGCGAAGACATTTTGCCAACATCTTCCCGGATTCGACGTCCGATAAAGCCTGATACAGATCTGTCAGCAGATCGTCGAAAAACCGGATATTGTTTCGTCTTTTGATTTCCGGAAGACGCTGTTCGGCAAACCGGACCCATTCCCACAACAACCCCAGGTACCGGGTTTCCAGACATTGTTTCAGATGCTGGCATTGGTCAAAAAACAAATGGCCGGGGGGAGGGTTTTTTTTCAGGCCGTTTTTTTCGATCGTTTCGGTGGTGAATTTTTCGAAACCGGAGAAAATGGCAGTGGGATCCTCTCCCGATAGGAAGGTTTCCATATTTTCCAGCAAACCGGGTAACAGATCAGCCCGGTACGCTGTCTGGGATCGGCTGAGTCCCTTGCTGGTGGTCAACAGATCCACAACTTCGCCACGCTGATGCCTCCAAATTTCCTGAAGAACCCCAAAAGTTTCCTGACAAGCCTTTTCGATGGCCAAAATTTCGCTGCTTTGATAGCAGGGAAAGACGGTGCGTTTGGGACCGAGCGGAACCTGATGAAAAAACGATTGGAAAAACTCCGGAGACCGGTTTATCGACAAGAGATAAGCCAACATCCGGGGAGAATCCCCAAAAAACCGGGTTCGCCAGAAATCCTGGGCCATATCACGAATCAGTTCCGCCTGGTCGGTCACGAGGCTGGTGTCGAACAGAGATCCGCTTTCCACCGCGTTGTCTTGCAGGGCACGCAGACAAAATCCGTGGATGGTATGGATGGAGGCCGTATCGAACGCGGACAACGCCTGTTCCAGACGATCCCTCGCGGTATCCGGATCCGGCCCCCGCTGATTTCGGTTTTCCATCAGATCCCTCAGGAAGTGATCTTCGGTTTCGGATCCGTTCAGGACGGCAAGAGATTCCCGAATCCGGCTGCGGATTCTTCCGCGCAGCTCCGCAGTTGCGGCCTCGGTGTAGGTAACCACCAGAATTTCTTCCGGAGTCAAACCGCTTTCGATCAGTAAGCGGAGATAGAGGGAGGCGATCGCCCAGGTTTTTCCGGTTCCGGCACTCGCTTCTATCAGGTTGATCCCCGACAGATCCAGATGAAGATGTTCCAGTTCCTTCATATCAGGTGATTATCTCATGGAGGTAAGCAAGGGATCAAAAAATTGCCGGGCGATTCTCTCAAATTCCGAATCCAGCGGATTCCTGTTTTTGAAACAAAGGCGGAAAGAAGGGTTTTCCTGTTCACCCGGGCGGTCGTAAGCCGTTTTCCAGACCTGTTTGGCCCGATCCAACCGCCAGTCCCGGGCATAGGCCAGAGAGCTGTGGGGGAAAAATTTCAGCGGCTCTCTCCACCCCTGCCGGTACAGATCCAAGATACGATCCAGGACCTCCCCGGCGTTTTCGACGGGATCGAAACGCTTGGTTTGATCCGTCTGAACTGCGCTGGTCACCCGCGGATATCCGTCCGGAGACGCAACCTGCAACACCACGTGCTCGATCCAGACCCGGATCAGATCCCTGGGTTTGACCGTAGCGCACCGATACCGAATCATCTTATCGGAAAAAATCCGATCCAGCCTTCCCGTCAACCGGGTATTCTCCCGGGTGAGATCGATATCCACGGAAGGAAGGATTTCCCGGTCCCCCTGCTCGGTCTTCACCTTCCGGGCAAAAACCTCCACATCCCGCACGACAATGGAAAACGAGGCGTCGCCATGCCTGGCCGGTGGCAACCATCCAGCAGCCCTGGCGATCTCCCGGTATGTCATGGGATCCTCTCCGTTCAATACGGCTTCGACCAATTCGGATTTGAGCCGGTACGCGTCCAGCCCTTCCAAACGGAAGGGTTCCCGGTCCTCTGGAGGTGATGCGATTTCCTCCAACCGAATTCCCAGGCGGTTTTCCAGAAAAAAGGCGGCCGGATTGGAAAAAAAACGAAGAAGTTGGGTCAGTGTGATGTCAATTTCCCTGTCCCGGGTTTCCGAAAGAGGGGTTTCGAGAAAACTCGGAGACAAAACCCGGTCCCTTCTACGGACCGACGCGGCTCGGTTTTCTTCCGAATAGCTGAACAGGGTGCCCTGTTTTCGGAAATATTCCGGGTGGAAGGCCTGCAGCCGATGCCGAACTATCAGGCGGCTTTCCACCGATGCGTGGGACGTTGCCGTATACCCGGAATCAATCGCGTCGATCAGTTCGCTGACCACGACGGACGGGGGGATCGGGCTGTTGTCTGAAACACTCTGCCCGACAAAGCTGATATAGAGGCAATCCCGCGCGGAGAGGATTGCCTCCAGAAACAGATATCGATCTTCGTCCCGAAGGGAACGGTCCCCGCGCCGGGGGTTTCGGGCAATGTGATCGAATCCGGCCGAGGGCATCCGCCGGGGGAACGCCCCGTCATTCATCCCGATCATGGCAACCACCCGGAAAGGAATGCTTCTCATGGGCAGCATCGCGCAAAAGGTCACTCCACCGGTCAGAAACCCGGAACCCTTTTTGCGTTGCCCCAGCCATGAGGACAACCAGGAGCGTATGACCACCGTTTCCACGGTTTGGTAAAAACCGGAGCTTCGCTCCAGTTCAGTAATCTTTTCCAGCGCCGCGGCAACCTCGGCGGCGTCATGAGCCGTGTCATCGTCAACCAGAACAAAATCAGCCAACAATCTGCCGCATTCCTCGCGCCATTCGCCCAATGTCCGGGCAACCGCGAGACGATCGGAGAGGTTGGCCGTCCGGTGCACAAACTCCGCCATCCTTCCAAGAATCGCAGGCCCTTCTCCTTCCATCTCATCGTAAGGGAGGATTCCGTTCCACATACGTCCTGATTCGATGGGCATGGCATACCCCAGAAGCAGCCGATCCAAGCCGGCCATCCAAGTGTGTTCCCGATACCGGGGAAATTCCATCCGGGCACGGCTTTCCTCATCCACTCCCCATCGTATCCGGGTCCCATCCAGCCACAGCCGGATCGATTCCAGGTCGGTTTCGGACAGATCGAACCGATTTCGTACGGGCGTCATTTCCAGGATATCCAACAGCTGGGTGGCGGTCATGCGGCTGCCGGGCAGGGCCAGTAACTTGGAGAGGATGGACGCGATGCGGTTTTCCGCGGCCGGCGTCCGATCGGATATGGAATAGGGAATCCTGCGGGAAGAATCCGGTGTGGCATCAAACACGGCCGTGATATACGGCGCATAGGTTTCGATATCCGGCGTCATCACCACGATGTCCCGTGGATTCAATCCGTCTGTGGAATCCAACAGATGCAGAATCTGATCATACAGGATTTCCACCTCCCGCATCGGGCTGTGACAGGAATGAATACGGATGGACCGGTCCTCGGGATGGATGGACTGTTTGGTTTTTTCAGGTCCGGCACCGGACAGGATGAAGATATCGGATTGCAGCCGATGCAGCAAAGACGATCCGGTCTCTTCCACATACATGTCCACCTGAACCGGAGCGGATTCGCTGACAGCAATGATCCGTTCGGAAAAATCCCTCCCCAGCTTTCCCAGAGAGGCAAGCAGGGGATGCCCCGTCGTCCGCAGTATCCGTTCCTGCGGACCCATTCGAGCCATGGCTTTTTTCGAAACGATGTCACCCCAGTATTCCCGGGTCGGGCTGAAACAAAAGAGATGGATCCGGGTGATCCGGGAAGTCGCCTCCAGGATTTCCAGGTGGTGATCGGGCAAATAGGAAATTCCGAACACGGTGATTCTTTCCGGAAAGCCGTCCGGGTTTTCGGAAAGGCCATGCAGCCGCTGGATGTATTCCCGCGCCAGGGTGCCGCGATGCCGTCCGTTTTCCTCCCGGGACAGTTCCCGCCAAACTACCGACTGCCAGTCGTCGACCGTCCCCGACTCCCATGCCCGGAGCATGTCCGGCCGAAACAGGATATATTGCTGAAAAACATCGGCGATACGACCGGCCAGCTGATATCGCTTCAGGCCTTCCGGATCCTCTTTCAGGTAGGGCTTCAAGGGAGTGAAATCCGGATGTTTGATCCATTGGGGAAGTAGTCGCAGAATCTTCCAGGTCATCACCTCCGGGTCAAACGGATCCTGCAACGGCGCCTCGGGAAGAATCCGGCAAAACAGATCGTCGACCAGAGCGTTCGGGAAAAGGTACCGGCAATTGGCCCATACGCCGAAATATCCGGCCAGCTTCATATCCAGCCAACGCTGCATACCCTGACTCTGGACCACCAGGATTTCCGGAGCCAAAGGATGGCTGATCGGTTGATCCAGAACCTCCGCCAGGGTTTGCACCAAATTTTCCATCCGATTGCCGGTATACAGATAGAGCGGCATACTGTTTCCTGTTCATCCAAGGATTTGCGGCAGGCTTGTCTGCCCGGGCAATCCGGGATCCACCCAAAAATCCGCCATTGTCTTTCCTAGCCAAATACCGTAGGATCCGCCCGTCAATCGTTCCGTGGACGGACCGGAACCATCCGGTTGGCTGCGCGGACCAGAACCTCTTGCCGGCACAGGAATGACGACAGATGGCAGATTCGATCAGGCACTACAGACATGAAGAGGTTACCACAACCATCGACCCGGATCGATGCATCGGATGCGGGCGTTGCCTGCAGGTATGTTACCTGGAAACCCTGTCTTTGGACAATGGGAAGGCCGTCGTCCGGGGGGTGGAATCCCTTCAATGCGATCATTGCGCAGCCGTGTGCCCTCAGGAAGCCATCCGGGTTGCGGCGGCGGACCCTCCCCTGTCCGGTTTCCGCAGCTTTTCCGTCAACACCGCCTGGCTCCCGCACGGCGCTTTTGATGTCGGAAAACTGGTACACCTGATGGGATCCCGACGTTCCTGCCGAAACTTTCAAGATCGGCCGGTGGATCGGGATCTCCTGGAGGATCTGGTTCATATCGGCATCACGGCTCCCTCCGGATCCAATTGCCAGCCATGGACATTCCTGATTCTGCCGAACCGGAAAGCGGTTATGGATCTGGGTAGCCAAGTGGGAGACTTCTTCCGAAAAACCAATCGCCTGGCCGAAAAACGCTGGCTTCGAACCGGATTGCGGTGCCTGGGGAAACCGGAGTTGGAGCTCTATTATCAACGCCATTATCCAACCGTGAAAAAAGCGATAACCGAGTGGGACAACGGAGGAAAGGATCTCCTGTTTCACGGAGCGGCCGCCGTGATTCTGGTGGCAGCGGCCGACAACGCTTCCTGCCCGGCCGAAGATGCCTTGCTTGCAGCCGGCAATATCCTGTTGGGGGCCCATGCCATGGGGCTCGGAACCTGCCTGATCGGTTTTGCCATCGAAGCCATGCGGCGCGATCCCTCGATAGTTCGATCGCTGGGAATTCCCGACACCGAAACGCCGTATGCGGTCATTGCCGTGGGCTGGCCTGACGAAGGTTACCAGCGGGTTACAGGAAGAAAACCGGTTCTCATTCGCTATCCAAAAAATCTCTAGGGATTCCGATACGATTTTCCGCCCGGCCTCCGCAGCTCGGTCAGGGGCACCCCGAACAAAAACGGAAGGATACCGGGATCCATATGAGATTTTTCCACCGTCAGCCGACGGAATTCCCGATCGAAGGAAATCATTTCACGGACCCGGCGGCCTGCTTCCGGAGAGGGTGATTCCTCCAGGGAACGCAACAGGACCATATAGTCGGATACAGAACATCGTTCTTCATGCGCCTCCACCAGTTCCATCAGACCGGTGATCAGCCGGATAACCGACTCACGGCTCAGACGATCTCTTCGATACCAGTACTCGATATCCCGGGTATCCCAGCATTTCAACACCCGGCATTCCAACGGGCGGGTTTCATAAATCGCACACCGGTTTCCGTCTTCCTGAAAATACATGCAGACCCGGGTGCCTGGTTTGGCTGCGATATGGATGATCTCCTGTTCAGTAGAAAGAATGCCGTCGAAAACCGGATCAAAAACAATTTCCCCTTTCCGGATGGTCCGCAAATCCCGCAATGGGAGGATTCCCTTCTCCACCAGATCCCGGTCCGCCTCATGAAGGCCGGGGCCGCCTTTACGGCAGCAAGTTCCACACCGAAGGCAGCCGTCCAGGATTCGGGAAAGGGGCGGTTCACTCATGAGCAGCCGGTTTCAACCGGACCAGAAGCAACAATCCGGGTATCGCCACCGCCGTACAGAAGAGGAAAAACGCCGTCCATCCGGTCAGTTTGGCGATATATCCGGTAGGGGCCGCAGCAACAACCCGGGGAATTCCCATCAGGCTGGAAAGCAGCGCATACTGCGTAGCCGTGAATTTTTTGTTGGTAATACTGGCCATATAGGCAGTGAACGCCGAGGTACCCATTCCGCCGGTAAAATTCTCGAACGCGATCACAGAGGAAAGCATAAGAACGCTGGGACCGGTCACGGAAAGCAGGCTGAATCCGGCAGTCGAAACCGCCTGAAGAAACCCGAATACCCACAGGCCCTTATAAATCCCGATCTTCAGCAGGGTGACGCCACCGGCCAGGGCGCCTATCAGGGTGGCCCAAAAGCCGAAAAGTTTGACCACAGCTCCGATTTCGGTCTTGGAAAACCCGATATCCAGATAAAACGGCATGGTCATGGCACTGGCCATGGAATCCCCGATTTTGTAGAGAAGAATGAAAGCCAGCACCCACAGGGCTTCCGGACGTCCGAAATACTCCCGTAGCGGATCGATGACCGCTTCCCGTAGCGATAGTGGAATTCCGGCCGTATCGGGGGGTTCCGGAGCCAAGAGGGTCGTGATCATTCCCGGAACCATGCAAAGAGCCATGATCAGGTAGACCAGGGAAAACGGTATATGGTCGGCCAAAATCAAGCCGCCTCCGGAGGCCAAGAGCATCCCCAGCCGGTATCCGTTCACATAGAGGGAAGACCCCAAGCCCAGTTCGGCATCCGAAAGGTCTTCCCGGCGGTAGGCATCCACCACGATATCCTGGCTGGCGCTGAAAAAGGCGACCAGGAAGGAAACCATCGCGATCCGAAACGGATTCAGGACCGGATCCGTGTATCCGAGCCAGATAATGGATCCGGTCAACAAGACTTGGCTGATCAACAGCCATCCCCGGCGTCGTCCCAGAAGCGGGGGAACATACCGGTCCATCATCGGGGACCAGAGAAACTTGAGGGTATAGGGAATGCCCACCAGGGACATGGCGCCGATCACCGTCAGGTCCACCCCCTCCTGTTTCATCCACGCCTGTAGGACAGTCAGGGTTAACAGGAGGGGAAGTCCACAGGAGAAACCCATCATCAATGCGACGAGCATCCGAGGGCTCAGAACCCGCCGTAGGATGCTGTCATCGGCGATCGGCGCCTGGATCGGGTCGGTCATCGACGATGGTACGCTTCCATGTCAGACGGCGTAACAATCGATCCAACGACTTTCTTCACTTCCAACAGCCCCTGCTTCTGCCCATCCAGAATCTCAAATAGCCGTTCCGGAATACGCGTACCCTTACGATAGGCCTCTGTCTGTAATTGGATACGCGCCAGAATGTTGTCGACATACAGGGAAAACTGCCGGTCATACAAATCCCGGGGGTACTCTTTCCGGATGATATCCCGGAACAGTACCTCGAGATCCTCGTAGCGGGGAATCCAACCAATCGGGGTTTCAATGGCATCAACCTCATGCCAGGCCCTTCTTTCCAGCCAGGACAGCCAGACCCGCACATCCCGCTTTTCTCCCAACAGCTTTTTTCCGCTTCCTCCCCGAGCCTCCTGGGTGAGAAAATAGTTCAAACCCGCCATCACCGGCTGTTTGTCCGACGCGATCAACGGGTTGCCAAAAAACCGGAATTGGGCATCCATATAGTCCCCCAAAGCACCGGGGATAAACGGAGCGTTGGCCCAGGGAGCCCGCTTGACCCCGACGGCTCCCACTTCCGTGGCAGTAGCCGCAGAAACGATGCAGGCACCGATGACCACCCCTTCATCAGAGTTTCTGGCAACCCATACCGGAGGCATGGTATCGCTATCCCGGCCGCTGTAGGTGATTACACGGGTCTCGACTCCTTCCGGAGATTCCGCCTTCCGGGAATAATTGGCCAGCGCGGAAGAGGATAGGGTGCACCGGGCATTGGGATGGGAAATCGGTACCGGTTTACCCTTTTCATCCAGCTTCCCCCGCTCCCAGGCCCCCTGAAAGTTGATCCCTCTTTCCGGCGGTTCTTCGCCGTTTCCGGTCCAATGAGGAACCCCCCCGGCATCGATCAGAACATTGGACCAGATGACTTCGGTTCCGGGTTTTCGAAGCAATTCCATCAACTTGGGATCACCCTCCCAGTTGACATCCTCCAGAATGCCGAAGATTCCACATTCCGGGTTGATGGAACGGATGGATCCATTTTCATCAATCCACATCTGGGCCAGATCATCTCCCACAAACATATCACCGGCCATGGCTGTGGTGGTCTTGCCGCAACCACTGGGAGCCGCCCCGGTAAACCACGTTTCTCTGCCGCCCGGCCCGATCATGCCCGTGATGAACATATGTTCGGACAGTTCACTGCCCCGGTTTTCATATACCGCCTTGTCGACGGAAAAGCGGTGATTCCCCTTTTTCAGCAGCAGGGTGTTCCCGGCATACGTACAATTGAAGCTGTAGGTCGTCCAGTGGCTCCGATCCATAAAGACCCGGGCATTGGGAAGATCTTCCGGACGGTTCTGTCCCTGGCTGTGAATATTGGTATAAAAATGCCCCCGGCGATTCACCTCTTCGTCAAAACCGTCGAAAATGTTCCGGTACAGGATCTCCGCACTGTGTGCGACATAGGCCGAACTCGTCAATTCGAGAGCGGGGTTGGCTGCAGGTGACCCCGCGGGCCCCCGGATATAGAAACCGACAATCATGATTTTTTTCCTCATGATCCCGGTCATTTTTTCCTGAATATCGGCCATCGCGTCCGAGCGGAGAATCTTGTTGGCCAGGGAACTGATCTGTTCCCCTTCGTTCGCGATGTAAAACGTGCGGTCGATAATCCTTCCCTGTTCTTCTTTCAGGTCGTAGTGAATCGTGTGGTTCGGCATGGCCAGGCGCGCTTCCTCGCCGGTTTCCAGGGCCAAATCCCGGATATACTGCCGATCGGCTTCAGATCCGGAATTAACAAAAACGGATTCCGGATCACACATGGCAATGGCGTTGGCGATTTTTAAGATGGCATCGGCGTTGCGGATTTTCTGAATTTTTTCCCAATCGGTATCGGTCATTTTCTGCCGGAACAAGCGCTTCGCCTGGTCTGGGGAGGATATTTTCCCGATCATCTGAACGATGTCGACCCCCTGGTTTCTAACAAGCATCACCCATCTTCCTTTCCTCGATCATGTGGTTGGTATGAAGAACGGAAACCCCGTTTCCGTTATAAATTCAACGACCCGCCGCTTCCGGACACGGCTACACGTAGGAACCGACAATGATTTCCTGAAGCTCCCGCTTCGGAACATGGTGAACTCCGGAGGCATCCCGCCAGTATTTGATACTGCCGTCTTGCCCCACCGGATCGATGACGACCTCTTCCCGTGGAGCACCCAGTGCGATCACCAGCAATATCTTCAAGTGTTCCGGAATATGTACAAATGTCCGCAATTTATCCCGATTGACAGACGCCAGCATACACCCGGCCCACCCTTTTTCCCGTGCACCCAGAAGAATGCTTTGGGCGGCAATGCCGTGATCACAATAGAAATCCGCCGCGATATTCGTGTCACCCAACAGGATAATGTAGGCAGAGGGCCTTTCCCCTTCCACGGGTCCGTCCCAGTCCTTCAGATAGGCGGCCCAGGCCAAACACGAAAAGATCTCCGCGTTTTTTTCCCGGTTACAGGAAATGATATACTTCAAAGGCTGCCGGTTGGCGGCGGAAGCACTCAATCGTCCCAAATTGACCAGATCCAGCAGAGTATCCTTTTCGATCGGCCGGCTTTGATAAAAACGCCGGCAGGATCGGTTTTTCAAAACCAGTTCTTCAATCATGACATTCCTCCTCACAGCCCACCCGTTCAAAAATCGGCATTTGGCGCCGTATCCATATCAAAACCTTTTCAAATTCCTTTCTGACCTGCCGAAATGCATGGCCTCGATGACTCACGGAGTTTTTCTCCTCCATCGTCATCTCGGCGAAGGTTTTCTGAAGCGGTGGAAAATAAAAGACCGGATCATATCCGAACCCGTTTTTCCCTCTCGGATGATCCAGGATCACGCCTTCACACCGAGCCTCGTAGGTCAGAGCCGCCCCGGTGGGAACGGCAATGGA
Organism: uncultured Desulfobacterales bacterium; assembly: GCA_964614125.1. GTDB lineage: Bacteria > Desulfobacterota > Desulfobacteria > Desulfobacterales > Desulfatirhabdiaceae > UBA4064. Next base: position 21,464 of record CAZTKB010000003.1, read on the forward strand.
GATGACACATTCAAACGCAGCCTGTCGGTTGGAAACATCTCCCATTTTATCCAGCAGAATCCGGCATCGTTCCAGATCCGAGAGGTTGTCCCCTCCATACCGGGCCGAATGGACCCCGGGTTCTCCATTCAACACCGGTACAACCAGTCCGGAGTCGTCGGCGATCGCCGGTATTCCCAGGACACGGGACGTGAAGGAAGCCTTTTTATACGCATTCTCATCAAAAGTATCGCCATCCTCCACCACCTCGGGAATGGGGCCGAAATCCGCCAGAGATTTCAGGACCACCGGAAAACCGGCGAGTAATGACTTCATCTCATCTAATTTGCCAATGTTGCGGGTTGCAACGACGATGGTCTGCATCTGCGCCACGAATGGTGCCTCCGCTGTTCGGTTAAAATTCAACAAATGAAAACCCCCTGAAAAGCTCCTGATTCTTATCTGGGAAGCTTCACTTGGGACAAAGGAAAAACCATAGATCAAGGGTGTTGCTTTGTAAAGTGTTTTTCACCGGTTCCGGAGCATCCCCGCAATGCCTCATCCTTCGTAAATCACCGCCAGAATGGTTGCCTTTCCGCTTCGGGACGCGATCAGGTGGGGAGTGGTTGACAGGTAATATACGCTGTCTCCGGGCTCCAAATCGAAACTGTCCCCCCCGATTTTCAAGGATACCACACCGTCCAGGACAAAAATGAACTCCTCTCCCTCATGCACCGACATGTCGGCGTCCGGATTTTCCTCCAGTTGAACCATCAGCGCTTCCATGTGACGGCCCTTGACTTCGGGAGCCAAGCTTTTATAGGTGTACAGGGGTTTTTGCCCCCGTTTGGAGGTGGAACGGGAAATGGTTTTCCGTTCGTTGCTCCGGGTAATGGTATACAGCTTGTCTCCGACACCGGAAACGATCCGCCCGAAAGCGCTGTCCAGGGCTTTGGAAAGCCGGATGATGGCACCCAACTGTGGTTGAATCCGGTTTTCCTCGATATCCGCGAGAAAATCCACCGGAAAACCGGTGAGTTTGGACAGTCCTTCCAGTGAAATTCCTTTCTCTTCCCGGATAGACCGGATGCGTACCCCGATTTCCTCCACGCTGGCCGCAACCGGTGCGGATATGTCTCCTGTCAGGTCTTCAAAATAATCGATATGAATATGCGGCTTCGGTACCGTGTTTTCCATGATAGAGGCTCCTTTTGTTTTCTTATTCATTTGAATCTCAATTCCCACTACAGCGCGCCGATATGCCGGGCGATTACGATCCGCTGCACTTCCGATGTTCCTTCTCCGATTTCCAACAACTTTTGGTCCCGGTAAAATCGTTCCACGTCAAACTCCTGCATCAGGCCGTATCCACCGTGCAGTTGGACGGCATGATTGGCGCAGTCATGCATCACTTCCGAGCAATGGAGCTTGGCCATGGCAGCCTCCCTGGAAAAGGGCATGTCGTTGTCTCTTAGCCAGCAAGCTTTGTAGAGAATCAACCGGGCGCATTCAATGGATAGCGCCATGTCCGCCAGTTTGAACGCGTTCACCTGAAAAGTGGAAATCGGTTTCCCAAACTGTTCCCGTTCCTTGGAATACCGCAGGGCCATTTCAAAACACCCCTGTGCCCCGCCCAATCCCATGGCGCCAATGGATAATCGGCCGCCGTCCAGGGTTTTCATCATCTGGTGAAATCCATGCCCTCTTTCCCCCAGCAGGTTTTCCCGGGGAACCCGGCAGTTTTCAAAAAACAGGGAACTGGTGTTGGAACCCCGCCACATCATTTTGTCATGCATCACCCGTGTTTCGTAACCCGGTGTTCCGGTTTCCACCAGGATGCAGGAAAGTTCCGGTTTCCCATCGCCTCGTGTTCCGGTCTTGCACAAGACCGTGACACCTGCGCTGATATCGGTGGAAGCATTGGTGATAAAAATCTTGCTTCCGTTGATAACCCATTCATTTCCATCCAGTACGGCCGTTGTCCGGGAACCGGCCGCGTCGGAACCAGCGTTGGCCTCGGTCAAGCCAAAGCCCCACAGGGATTCCCCCCGGCACAGCGCAGGAAGATATTTTCGTTTCTGTTCCTCGTTTCCGAAATAATAAATCGGGCCGATTCCCAGGGAGTTTTCCGCCGCCACGGTAGCGGCATGGGAGCCGTCCACCCGGGCGATTTCCTCCACGGCGATGATGTAGGACAGATAATCCATCTCCTGACCGCCGTATTCCTCGGGAACGAACACCCCGAACATCCCCAGATCCGCCATTTTCCGCATCGTCTCGTAGGAAAATTCCTCTTTTTTGTCCAACTCCCGGGCAACCGGCTTGATTTCCTTTTCCGCGAATTTGCGAACGGAATCCCGCAGAATCTCATGATCGACAGATAGCGCAAAATCCATTGTGAGTCTCTCCTTTGTTGGGGGGATTGGTATGGGAAGGAAAGAGAAACGCTGTATGCCTAACTATGTCTGTATTAGATGCCTCCAGAATGAAATGTCAACAAGTTTATCCGATACACAAGGCGGTTTATAGTACAACTTATCTCCTGATGTTTATTACTTTTTTTATCAGCGAATGACAAAAAGGGCTTCCCTTCTCATCCGGATTCCCAATCGATGGCTATATGGATCAGCCCTGTTTTAAAATCAGAAAATACATGTCACCCATATGCTGGAGATGGCCTGCCGCCGTCTCGGCATAGTTCCCACTTCCCCAGAAAATGTCGGCGCGTCCGGGACCGACGATCGCTCCGCCGGTATCCTGGCTCAGAGCCAACCGTCCGAAAGATTCCCAATACCGGATTTCCCCGGATGGGCCGATCACCGGCTTATGACATCGAACAAAGACCAGGGCCGTGGGAGGAAATATTTTCCGGTCAACGGCAATCGAGCGCCCCGGAGTCAGGGGGACACCGATACTGCCGACAGGTCCGTCCGATCCGATCCGAAAAAACACGTAACTGGGGTTGTAGTGGAGTATTTCAGGTACCTCATCCGGATGTTCCCGCAGATACTGCCGGATCCGCTGCATGGACATTTCCGATTTGGGGATTTTTCCCTGTTCGATCAGCCTGGTTCCGATACTCCGGTACGGCCTGCCGTTGGATGCCGCGTAATGAAGATTCAGGACACTTCCATCCGAAAGCCGTATTTTTCCGGAGCCCTGAACCTGAAGAAAGAACAGGTCCACCGGATCGCGTATCCAGGCCAAGACTTCGGCTTTTGGGATGAAATCTCGGAAGGTTTCAATTTCTTTTCTGTCCCAGTAGGGAACCACCGTTTTTCCATCCAACCGCCCGGAAATCCGTTCTCCGGAAAATTTGGGAGAAAACAGGGACAGATCGATCGTGACCAGGTCCGTCGGGACCGCGTACACGGGACAGGCATGAAGAGAATCCCGAGTCCGGCTGCCATCCAGGATCGGTTCATAATACCCCGTGAACAGCACCTGTCCCCCCGGTTCCCGTCCGATGGACCGGTACACCCGGTAATGCCTCCGAATAAAATCCTTCAGCGCATCCATTGCAGGTTTGGTGCCCAAAAAATCCGACAACCGCTCCAGGGAAGCCGCCACATGGCGTACCGGATATTCATCCGGTCCAAACCGGAACATGCGATCCGGAGGAAGTTTGTTCAGATATACCAGGCTTTGGCCGATCGCTTTTTGCAACGAATCGACATCCAGGTCGTCTTCCAGCGCGGGGAATTGGTCCTCCGGAACAGGGACCATCGCGAATTCCGGGATCTGTTCCAAGGGTTTGATTCGGGAACAAGAAGGCAAAGACAGAAAAAACAAGGTGACCAGAATGCAGCAAAACCATTTCATGGGGAAAACTTCTCTTCCTCGACATTTCTGGGGCGGTTTTCAATCGGTGCCGGTTCCGGAACCATCCGGCCGTTTTTCATAGCCACTCCCAGCTCCGCCAGCTTCCGGGAGGGTGCCAGAACCCGTTTTTCAAAGGACCCGGCCGTCTGGTTGAATGTCTCCACACATTTCTCGATGTCCTTTCCCAGGCGGCTGAGATGACCCGCCATGGAACACAGCCTTTCGTACAGAGAGGCTCCGAGATCCCGGATCTCACGGGCATTTTGGGTGGCCTTCTCCTGCCGCCAACTGAAAGAAACCGTTTTCAGCAACGATATCAGGGTGATCGGAGTGGCCAGAATCACCCCTTTTTCCACGGCTGTTTCCATGAGCCGGTTGTCCCGGGACACTGCGGCGCTGAAAAAATTCTCTCCCGGCAAAAACATCACCACGAACTCCGGTGCTGGCTGAACCTGTTCCCAATACGATTTCGCGGAAAGTTTCTGCACATGTGCCGCTACCTGTCTGGCATGACGGTCCAGGGCCTCCAGGCATCGAGCCTCCGTCTCCTCCTCCAGAGACTCCAGGTACGCGGTGATCGGGACCTTGGAATCCACCACGATTCTTCGCCCGCCCGGAAGATGGACGATCATATCGGGCCGCATCGGGCCACCCTCGGAAACCAGGTGGGATTGCTCGGTGAAATCCACATGGTCGACCATACCGGCCATTTCCACCACCCGTTTCAGCGTGATCTCCCCCCATCTTCCCCGGACATGGGGTACCCGGAGCGCGCGGACCAGACGTCCGGTTTCCCGGTGCAGTTCATTTTGCGCCGTCAGCAATGAATGAACCTGTTCGGTCAGCCCGGCGTACGCGCTTTCCCGAGCTCGTTCGATCTCCCGGATCCGCGATTCAAACCGTTGCAGCAATTCCGTGACCGGCGTGATCATGTCGGTCACGGTTTGGGACTGTTTTCGGTTTGCCGTTTCGGCTGTTTCCAGATACCGGGACAGAACCATTCCAGCGGTATTTAGAAAATCCTGGTGGTTCTCTCTCAGGATACCGGTGGCCAAGGTCCGGTAGGTGTCCATCAGAGAGCCACGGAAATCCTGCAGCAAGGCCAATTTCCCCTCAGCCGCCGACCGTTCCCCTTCCAATAGAGTTTTCAGGCGGGCCTTTTCAATTTTCAGGGTGATCAGCTCCTCCTCCATCCGGTTCCGTGTCCGACGGCCCGGGAGCCAGCCCAGAATCATTCCGGCTGCGATCCCCATCCCCACGGCGGTTCCATACAGCCAGAGAGAAGAAAATTCCATCATTTTTCCAGCTCGGACAACGGACGCACATATGTCCCGCTTTTACCGCCCGATTTTTCTATCAGACCGATGTGGCCGATCGTCATGCCGCGGTCATAGGATTTGCACATGTCATAAATCGTGAGACATGCCAGAGAAACCGCGGTCATGGCTTCCATTTCGACTCCCGTCTGATCCACCACCCGCACCGAACACTGCACCCGGATCGAACTTCGCTCCAATTGCGGATCCGGGAAAAAATCCACGGCCGCATGCCGGATCTGAATCGGGTGGCACATCGGAATGAGATCCGACGTTTTTTTTACCGCCATGATACCTGCAATCCGGGCGGTTTCGAGAACATTTCCCTTTTTCATGGAATTGTTGACAATCATGTCCAGGGTCTCTGGTTTCATGAATATCCGTCCGCTGGCGACCGCTGTTCGGCGGGTCGCCTCTTTCTCCGAAACATCCACCATCCGGACGCGCCCCTGTCCATCAATATGGGTAAATTCGCTCATATCCCCTCCTTGATCTTTTGTGAACCTGTCGGCGGGATCAGCCCCCCACCCTGGCCCTTCCCCGCAAGCCAATTCCGCATCCGGGTTCCACAATCATCAGGCATATGGCAAGGTGATCCGGCAACGAACCCCTGACCTTCATGCTGGATATTGACAGACCGGGTCTTCCATCCTATTTTAGAAGATTGATTTCCATGCCGACTGAAACCAGACCGCTCTAATCTGGCCATTTGTGTTTCACACCCGGCTGTCAACACTGATACATCGATATTCGGTTTTTGTCCATATGGATATCGCGGCCGAATCCTTTTCCACCCTCGTCCGGCAGGAAAACCGGTTCCGCCGCCCAGCGTCCCGTTATCCGACTCAGGAACAGCAAAAAGGAGTGTTCATGATTCATGTCGAGAACCTGACCCGCTATTACCAGGAATTCTGCGCGGTGAACGGGGTGAATTTCACCATCCAAAAAGGAGAAATCGTGGGGCTTCTGGGCCCCAACGGCGCCGGAAAAACCACCACGCTCCGCATGCTGACCGGTTTCCTCCCCCCGTCTGCCGGCCGGATTCGCGTCAAAGATCTGGATGTCGGGCCGAATACCCTGGAGATCAAGAAACTCATGGGGTATCTGCCGGAATCCGCGCCCTTGTATCACGATATGCTGGTTTATGACTACCTGCACTATATCGCCGACATCCGCAGCCTGGATACCGCCCGAAAATCCACCCGTATTCCGGAAATGGTCGACCTCTGCGGCCTGGGACCCGTCATGCACAAGCCGATCTCCGAACTCTCCAAGGGATACCGGCAACGCGTCGGCCTGGCCCATGCCATGATCGGTGATCCGGAGATTCTGATCCTGGATGAACCCACTTCCGGACTGGATCCCAATCAGATCGTCGAAATCCGCGAGATCATCCGGAGGATCGGCCGGGAAAAGACCGTCATTTTATCCACCCATATTTTGAGCGAGGCGGAGGCAACCTGCGACCGGATCATGATCATCCACCAGGGAAAAATCGTCGCGGATGGATCCACCGAAGCCATCAAGCATTCAGCCGGGGGGCGGCCCTCCTTGGTGGTGAGCCTGGAGGAAGCCCGATGGGAGGAGGTAGGACCTGCTCTGTCCGGTATTTCGGGTGTATCGGAAATTATCCGCATCCCCCAGGATGACTCGAATGATCTGAACCTGAAGCTGATCTGCAACACCGATACCGTTCGACGCGACGTGTACCAGGCCATACGCCGGTCCGACTGGATCCTGAAGGAATTCCGGCCCGAAACCCAGACCCTGGAAACCATTTTCCGAGAACTGACCCTGGAGAACTGACATGCGCCCCGCCCTGTATATATTCAAACGAGAATTCGCCTCCTATGTCATCTCCCCGATCGCCTATATCGTGATTTCGGCGTTTCTGATGGTAACCGGATGGTTTTTCTTCTCCACCTTTTTTCTTCATAACCAGGCCAGCCTCCGCAATTTCTTCTCTCTGCTGCCGATGGTTTTTTCCTTTATCATCCCCGCGGTCACCATGCGGCAGATGTCGGAAGAATACCACATCGGATCCTATGAGACACTGATGACTCTTCCGGTGACCGCCTGGGATGTCATCACCGGAAAATTCATGGCCGCCACCCTGTTTGTAGGGATGATGCTCTTGCCCACGCTGTTCTATCCCCTTACCGTTTCGCTCCTGGGATCGCTGGACTGGGGTCCGGTCGTGGGAGGTTATTTCGGAGCCTTGCTGCTGGGAGCCACATTCGCCGCTGTCGGACTGTTTGCTTCCACCCTGACACGAAACCAGATCATCGCATTCATCATCGGCGTGGTGATCTGCTTTTTTCTGGCTCTGATCGACAAGATGCTGTTTTTCATGCCCCAAACCCTGTTGGGACTATTCCAATACCTGGGAGCTGATGTTCATTTCCAGAACATATCCAAGGGGGTGGTGGATACCCGGGATCTGATTTATTTCATTTCGGTGAGCATCGTGTCATTGACCGGCGCCCGGCTGGTCATGGAAAAAACACAGTAAGGAGCCTTCCCATGGGAAAAACGGCCGCATCCCGCAACTATATCCAATTCCTGGCATACCTGGTTCTGATCGTTCTGATCAACGCCGCCGGGCTGACCTTGTTTCTCCGGTTCGATCTGACCGAAAACCAGATGTATTCCCTGTCGGAAATCAGCAAAAAGGTGGTGAAAACCCTTTCCGAACCGCTGACCATTCATGTCTTTTTCACAAAAAACCTGCCGGCGCCTCACAACGGCACGGAACGGTATCTGAGGGATCTGCTCGAAGAATACGCGGTGGCCGCGAACCGGAATTTCAACTACCGATTTCATGATGTAAATCCCGGAGATACCGGGCCAGCCGTGGGAGACACCCAGCGCCTGGCCGAAACCTACGGGATCCACCCGGTGCAGATCCAGGCGATCGAAAGCGATGAAATCAAGTTTCAACGCGCCTATATGGGGCTGGTGATCCTCCATGGAGACCTGGTGGAAAAAATTCCGGCCGTCACCACCATCGATGGCCTGGAATACAAACTGACAACGGCCATCATGAAGCTGAACAACAAAATCAGCGCTCTATTGCGGGTCCAGGGGAAAATCGATATCCGATTGATTCAGTCCTCTTCCCTGGACCAGATCGCTCCCTACCTGGGCCTTTCCCAGTTGCCGCAGCTACCCTCCGAAATCGAGTCCATCGTTCGGAAACTGAACGGGCAGATGGTCGACAAGCTGTCGTTCCAACGGCAGGATCCATCCACCGATCCTGGGTTGGATGCGGAAATCGAGCGTCACCGGATCATGAACCTGAAATGGCCGGACCTCGGAAACGGCAAGGTAGCGGCCGGAACCGGAGCGATCGGCATGCTGGTAAGCTATAACGGCCAAACCGCATCAATACCGTTGCTGCAGGTCATCCAGATTCCGATCATCGGCACCCAGTACCAGCTGACGGACTTGAATTCAATCGAAAACGCCATCAACAACCACATTGAAGCCCTGATCGATATCAACGAGGATGTCGGGTATCTGGCCGACCACGGCACCCCGGGGCTCTACGGCCCGTCTCCCCTGGCCCCCGCGCCGCAACAGCCCGTGGACTCCCTGGAAACCTTCCGGAAATTGGCCGAACAGAACTACTCCCTTCGGGAGATCCGGCTGGCGGATGGATTCATTCCCGACAGCTACCACACCCTGATGATTGTCGGGCCCACAGAGCCGTTTTCGGATTATGACCTGTTTCAAATTGATCAGTATCTGATGAAGGGAAACAACCTGGCGATTTTCTATGACGCCACAAAGGAATCCCCCATGCCTGCGGGGGGCATGTTTCAACAACCCTCCGGCGTACATGCCCCTCTGAAAACCGGGCTCGAAAAACTGATGGAACATTACGGCGTTACGGTGGAACCGGCTATCGTCATGGACGAAAACTGCTTTCGGCAGCCGGTTTCCCAGCAAATGGGCGGTGGAGAAAGAAACCTGTATTTTGCCCCGCTGATCCAGAACGAAAATATTTCCAAAGATTTTCCTTTCATGAAAAATATCCGGGGGCTGGTGACCTTTAAAATGTCTCCGATTACCATCCACGAGGAACGGATCACCGCCAATGGACTTTCTTCCCATGTCCTGTTCCGGTCTTCGGAAAAATCCTGGGAACAAAAAGATCACATCAATCTCAATCCCATGCTGATCGGACCTCCTCCACCCGGAACCGAAAAAGCCAGACGGACCCTGGCGGTGATGATCTCCGGTGAATTTCCCAGCTATTTCGCCGGCAAGCCGATTCCGGAAAAACCCGGGGATTCGTCCGAACCGACGGAAAAAGCTGACGAAGCTGCGGATCCCGCTGCCGGAAACACCGCACAAGCCCGGACCGCTCCGAAAACGACGGCATCCGCCGATATTGACATCTCCCGGATCACCGGATCCGGAACCGTCATCGAAAAGGGGCGTCCCGGAAAGATCATCCTGGTCGGATCCTCGGAAATGCTGAAAGATATCATTCTGGATGAAGAAGGCAGAAGCCCGAACGCGGTATGGGCCATGAACGTGCTGGATCATCTGAACAACCGGGAAAGCACGGCAATCATGCGCAGCAAGGAACAACGGTTCAATCCGCTGGTGGAGACAGCTCCGATCACCAAGACCGCGGTCAAGTTTTTCAACACCATCGGGGTCTCGATTCTGGTGGTCCTGGCCGGCCTGGTGGTATATTTCCGGAGATCCGCGAGAAAGCGCCGTATTCAGGCTTTGTTTGGATAAGGGAAGGTTGCCATGAAAAACAAAAAAGAAATCCTGTTGATCACCTTGGCCATCGTGGTACTGACTGGTTACCTGGTTACCCGAAAAACGGATCGGACCGAATACAAACTTCCGGATTTCCCGGCAATCTCCCCGTCCGACATCAGCGCCCTGGAAATCTCGCGCAAGGATAGCACGATACGAATCGAAAAAACAGATACCGGCTGGGTGATCCAACCCAACCAATTTCCCGCCGACAAAGGCAAGCTCGATGAAATGCTGAACGCTTTGGACCGGTTTTCCCTGACTGCTCTGGTATCCGAATCCGGAAACCTGACCCGGTATGAACTGGATGATGACCATAAAATCCGGATCCGGGCCTGGGCCGGAAATGATCTGAAAAGGGATCTGGAGATGGGAAAAGCCGCCTCCACCTATCAGCATACCTTTGTCCGTCTTCCGGACACGCCGCAGGTATACCATGCCCTGGGCAACCTGCGCACCCAATTCGACCAGACAGTGGAAAATCTGAGAAACAAAATTGTCATGTCGTTTCAACCGGAGGATATCACCGAGATTTCGATCATCATGGGAGGAAAACCGACGAAGCTTGTCAAGTCGGAACCCGCATCCGAGTCCGATCCAAAAACAGATGCCTCCTGGAAAACGGATCAGGGGCAGCCGGCGGACATGGCAGCCGTCAACCGGATCCTGGGAGCCCTGTCCCATCTCCGATGTGAAAGCTATCCGGAAAAACCAACCCCCGGTGACCCGGGAAAGATCCATTCGGAGTTTCATCTGAAAGGAAAAAAAGATCTGTCCCTGACGATTTTTGAAAAATCCAGCCCGAACGACAAAGGTCATCCGGCCGTTTCATCGGAAACTCCGTATTCTTTCGTTCTGGCCGATCACACGGTGGAAGGCCTGAAAACCGATCCAACCCTGTTGTTGAAACCCTGATACAATGACCCTGGGGTGAACCGAGATTTCCCGGTTCACCCGGAAACGATCCGCCGGATGGACAACCACAGTTCCCGCGGGGCGACCCTGTTTTCGGTCTGCACCGCATCCTTTTTGCTTCCTTTCATGCTCAGCGGCGTTGGGGTGGCCCTCCCGTCGATCGGCCGGGAACTGGGAGCCAGCGCGATTCAACTGGGGCTGGTGGAAACCGCCTACATGCTGTCCATGTCCGTTTTCCTTCTGACCATGGGTCGATTGGGCGACATATACGGGCGTCGCCGCGTGTTTCACACCGGAATCGCCGTGTTCACCTTGACGGGTGCCCTGCTCGCTCTGTCATGGTCCATCGAAGCAGTGATCGGCTTTCGCTTTCTGCAAGGAATCGGAGCGGCCATGATGGCCGCCACCGGTGTCGCCATCGTTGTTTCGGTGTTTCCTTCCAACGAACGGGGAAAGGCTCTGGGAATCACAGTCGCCTGCGTCTATACCGGCCTTTCCCTCGGGCCGTTCATCGGCGGATTTCTGGTTTCCGCATTCGGATGGCGCTCCTTGTTCAGTCTCTGTTTTCCTCTGGGTGCCCTCTGCTTCGGGATGGTCAGCTGGAAATTGCGGGGGGAATGGGCGGAAGCCCATGGAGAGCCCTTTGACTGGCCTGGAAGCGGGGTATATGCGGCAGCCATCTTTCTTCTGGTCGTCGGCTCGGCCAACCTGGGGCACTCGCGATGGTCCTGGTGGGTGTTGGGATCGGGCATTGCCGGGCTGGGATGTTTTCTCTTTCTGGAATCGAGAACCCCCTTTCCAATCCTGAATCTCGAGCTGTTTCGGAATAACCGGGTGTTTACGCTGAGCAGCCTCGCGGCACTGCTCAATTATGCGGCCACATTCGGGGTGACCTTTTTTTTCAGCCTGTATCTCCAGGTGGTCACCGGAATGTCCCCCCGGCAAGCCGGAACACTTCTCATCATCCAGCCCATCGCTCAGGCCCTGTTTTCACCTGTATGCGGGCGTCTGTCGGACCGCTATCCCGCCGCATGGGTAGCCACGGCCGGCATGGCGTTGTGCGCTGCGGGCCTGGGTATCAGCACCACGATTTCCGAAACAACCCCGATTGGCATGCTGGTCGGGGTGTTTCTTCTGTTGGGAATCGGATTTGCCCTCTTTTCCTCTCCCAACATGAGTGTCATCATGGGGAGTGTTTCCACACGATTTCTGGGGGTGGCCTCGGGATTGGTTGCCAGCATGCGCACCTTGGGAATGATGGCCAGCATGACCATCATCACCGTACTGTTGTCGGTCTTCATGAAAGGCCTTTCGGTGACAACGGAAACGATCCCGAATTTTCTGATGACCATGCGCACCGGACTCGCGTCCTTCTGCCTGCTGTGCATCCTGGGAATTCTCTGCTCGATCGGCCGGTTGCGCCGATAAGGATACGGGATGCGATGAACACCTCTTCCATTCCGGAGTCCGGCCTGACCCCATCGGTGTATCGCTACACGCTTCCTGGCGGATGGATTGTTATGGCCGGAAAAACCGATGCCGACAACGACACCCTCAGCCTGAAAACCGCGGGGCCCCATGACTGGTGGTTTCATGTCCGGGGAATGCCCGGCAGCCACGTGATACTTGTCTCCAAACCCGGAGAAGAGCCGGACAAGGATACGATTCGAAAAGCGGCGGCCATCGCGGCCTATCACAGCAAGGCCAGGCACGGCGGAACAGCCACCATATCCGTTACGAAAGCCATGTATGTGTCCAAACCGCGTGGGGCCAAACCCGGAACCGTTCAGATCCGAAAGGAGTCCCTTCTACGGGTGAAACCGGAGCTGCCGCGGGAATCGGTGCCATGAGCGATCAATTTTGTTCTTCCGGCGGGATTCCAAAACCGGATGTGCTGCTCATCCAGCCCCCGATCGCGGATTTCTACCTGACGGCCAAACGCACCCTCCCCTACGGTCTGGCCAGTATCGCAGCCTCCCTGAAGGCCAACGGAATCTCCGTGGAAATTTTGGACGCCCTCGCGACCTCGAAAAGCAAGCTTATCCCGTTGCCCCGGGAAATGGAGTACCTGCGGTTTTTCTACGGGAAACCGGACCGGTCTCCTTTTGCCCTGTTTTCGGATTATCGGCACTTTGGCAACCATTTTGACCATATCGGACGTCGGGCCCGCGAATCCGGATCCGCCGTGATCGGCATCTCTTCCCTGTTCACCCCTTATAGCCAAGAAGCACTGTTGACTGCGGAGGCGGTGAAACGCCATCACCCGGACTGCCGGATCGTGATGGGCGGACACCATCCCACGGCCCTGCCGGAATCAGTCATGGCCTGCCCGGCCGTCGATTTCGTGATCCGGGGGGATGGGGAGCCCGTGATGCCTCTTCTAGTACAATCGATCCTTGCAGGCCGTTCTCCGGAAAATCTGCCCGGGGTGGTCAGCCGAAACCCGGACGGTTCTCTCCGCATGGCCGATCCGGTATATATGGACCACCTGGAGAATTATCCCCCCGCGGATCTTGCCGCTATCAAAACCTCGTTCTACCGGCGCCACGGGAAACCCGCCTTTGTGGTGATGACCAGTCGGGGATGCCCCATGCATTGCTCCTATTGCTGTTTCGGAGAGAAATCGACAATCCCTTACCGGCGAAAAAGCATGAATGCGATTCGGAAGGAACTGGATGAAGCGATCCTGGTCCGCGGCGCCGGATTCATCGATTTCGAGGATGAAAACCTGTCCATGGACCGGAACGGATTCATGGAGATGTTGCTGGAAATCCGGAAACGGTATGCGGGAATGGGAGTGGAATTCCGGGCCATGAACGGCCTGTATCCGCCGACCCTGGATGCCGAGGTGATCCGCACCATGCGGGAAGCGGGGTTTACCACCCTGAATCTGTCATTGGGATCCATCTCCAGGGCACAACTCGCTCGATTTCATCGGCCGGATGTCCGCAGGTCGTTTGAAGGTGCCCTTACATGGGCGCGGGAAGCGGACATGGATGCCGTGGGTTACATCTTGGTGTCGGCCCCGGGTCAGGATCCGTACGACTCCCTGGAAGATCTTCTGTATCTGGCCGGAAAGCGGGTTCTAGCGGGTGTATCGGTATTCTACCCTGCCCCGGGCAGTTTGGATTACACCCGATGCAGCAAAGAGGGGTTGTTGCCGGAACACCCGTCCCGGATGCGGTCGACCGCCCTGCCGATTTCCCACACCACTTCCCGGTTGCAGGCCGTCACCCTGCTTCGCCTGGGCAGAATCGTCAACGCAATGAAATCTCTTGCGGACCGAGGTATTTGGCTGCAGGATATCCTGTCCGGTCCCGCCTGGGAACCCGGGCGGGTATATGACCGGGAGACCCTCGGCCCCGCTCTGCTGAGCCGGTTTTTTCAGACCGGAACGATATCCGGAATTACTTCGGAGGGTGACCTGTTCGATCATCCGGTCGATGCCGGCCTGACCCGGCGTTTTATCGAAAAGCTGCCCCGGATCTCCCTGTGCGGAGTCCGTCGCAGCCTACCGGAATTATCTTGACACATAAGTGGATGGTAAGGAGGAATGGTGTCCCAGCGAAAAAAAACCCCTGTATACATTTTATTCTACATCCTGTTTTCTCCGGAAACCTGGCGCCTGGTGGCCGGTATTCTGGCCGCGGGCCTGTTGACGCCCCTGGTATCCGGTCCGGAGCATGGCCCCGGAGCCCGCGTGATCCTGTTTGTCATGCTGACTACCATCGGCTACGCATCTTCCGGCAGGGCGGCTCGGTGGATATCCGGTCGGTTGATACGATGGCTGACCCCGGGAGCGCGGTCTTTTCGCCCCCACAGCCGATCTTCGGACCACCGGAAACGCTGATGCGGTTTTTCGCCGATGCCATGCTGGGACGGCTGGCATTGTGGATGCGGATTCTCGGCTGCGACGTGTTGTATGAACGGGATATCTCTGATGAGGAAATCACCCGGCAGGCGGCTGAGGACAACCGGATTCTGCTGACGCGCGACACCCTTTTGTTACGCCGCGCCGTCAACCGGAAACGGGGGTTTTTGGTTCATAGTGACCATTACCCGGATCAGCTGCGGGAGGTGGTTCATGCCTTTGGTTTGGATTGGACCAAAAATCTGCTCACCCGCTGTCTCCGGTGCAACCGGGTGCTGGCACCCCAGGAAAAACATGCGGTGAAAGATCGGATTCCCGAATATGTTTTTCGCTCCCAATCGGTTTTCAAAACCTGCCCGGAATGCGGCAAGATTTATTGGAAAGCGACTCACGTGGACCGGATGGTACGCCAGTTGGAACACATGCTCGGCTGACAGGCGAATTTCTTTTGCCCATCCAACCATCGGATGTTTCAGGGAAGACCTCTGGAATCACGCTTCCGCTGAATCCGGCACAGGGCGATCTTGTCACAGGAACCGATTTCTTGTAACCGGATGCTGTCTTTTTGAACTATCCGGGATCGGTCAAACTCCTGCTTCAGCCAGGCAAGCAGTTCCCGCGAAAAACCTGGCGGAATCCGATAATACACCCACCGACCTTCTTTTCGGCTCTCCACCACTCCGGCCTGGATCAATAGCGCCATATGACGCGAAATCGTTGCGCCGGTTACCTGCAGAAGTTCTTTGATCTGGCAGGCACAGAGTTCCTTTTCCGACACGAGGGCTGCAACCACCCGCAAACGATTGGAATCGGAAAGCGCTTTCAACGTCGTCACCGTTAGTTTCATTCCCCATTCTCCGCTTCTTTACATAACGCCGAATACGTAATGAAATCTAGTGCAGCTGTCAATTCATTTCCAAAAAATGAACCATTGCATGGAAAGACACACCTGGAATATAAGATCCTAAACGAACGCCACGCAGGAGAAAAAAATATGAAACGGATATGTGTTTTTTGCGGTTCCAGCCGAGGCGGAAATCCCGAATACGCGGCCGCGGCCATACACCTGGGACGGACCTTGGCCAGTCGAAATCTGGGGCTGGTATACGGGGGAGCCCGATCGGGAACCATGGGAACCATTGCGGATACGGTCTTGGAAGAAGGAGGGGAGGTAATCGGAGTTATTCCTCAGCTTCTGGTGGAAAAGGAAGTCGCCCACACGGGGTTGACCGAAATCCGGATCGTGGATTCCATATACGAACGTAAATTGTTAATGGCCGAACTCTCCGACGGATTCATCGCGTTGCCGGGAGGGCTCGGGACCCTGAACGAGCTTTTTGAAGTGGTAACCTGGGCGCAATTGGGACTACACAGCAAGCCCTGCGGTCTGTTGAATTGCTGCGGATATTTCAATTCACTGATTGGAATGCTCGATCACGCCGTATCCCAGCGTTTCATACTTCCCGCTCATCGGGCCATGGTCATGGTGGGAAAAAACCCGGAGGAACTGCTCGAATCGTTTATTTCCTATCAGCCGACAACCATTCGAAAATGGGATGAAAGGCAATGTGAACTCGTAAAAAGTCAAAGTTCAGATGGCTTTGAAAAAAGTCCGCAGGCAAGGCGCGCAAATCCTGAGGAATGA
>CAZTKB010000004.1:0-37087 GCA_964614125.1 uncultured Desulfobacterales bacterium
CCTACCTGGTAGAAATACACATCACAGGATTCGGCCATCGCCCGTGTCAGGTTAACCGTTCCATGTCCGCCTTTTTTCCAGCACCGATACTCCCTTCCCCCGAAATTCATATGACCGGCACAAAAAAAGGTGGTTTTTTCATCTACCACCCCCTCCTCCAGGCCGGCGATGGCAGTAATGATTTTATAGGTCGAAGCCGGAGGATATTCGGCTTGGATCGCTTTGTTTTCCATGGGCCGAAACGGGTTGTTGGCCAATTCCTCCCATTGGCCCTGTGTCAGCCCCTGGATGAATAAGTTTTGATCAAAAGAGGGATTGCTGGCCATGGCAAGGACATGACCGGTATTCGGATCCATAGCTACCACGGCTCCGGCTGAATCCCCCAGCAGGGTCTCGGTCCTAGCCTGAAGGCGGCTGTCAATCGAAAGATAAATGTTATGCCCGGGTTCCGCAGGAACCGTATTCAATATATTGACCAATCGGCCGGTAGAGTTAACCTCGACCTGACGTCCGCCCCGTTTTCCGTTCAGAATCAGTTCATAGGATTTTTCCACACCGAATTTTCCAACAATATCTCCGGGGCGATACGTGGAAAATCCTTCGGCTTTCAGTTCGTCGGGATTAATTTCCCCCATGTATCCAAGCAGGTGAGCGGCCTGGCCGGGATGGATATACTGGCGCCGAAGGCGGACATCCACTACAATCCCCGGCAGGCTGTAGCGGTTGGCCTCCAGATAGGCCAGCGTGTTTCTACCGATATTCGGTTTGATCAGTACTGGTTTGTACGGGGAGTAATGCCGGTTGTTCCGGATCGTTTCCAGGATTTCATACTCGGGAACCATCAGACAGTCGGAAAGATTCCGGACCGTACCCTCCAAAGGTTTGGCGTCACGAACCACCAGACCCACGTCATAGGAAGGGCGGTTGTCGACCAATAGAATTCCGTTGCGGTCAAACACCAAGCCCCGGGGAGAATCGATGGTCTGCAACCGGATACAGTTGTTTTCGGAAAGCCTTCTGAAGTTCTCTCCTTCCACCACCTGTAAAAAAAACAAGCGGATGGCCAATGCAGCGAACACCGGAAGGATACAACAAACCGTCAGGAAGGTTCGTTTCCGATACCATTCGCTATCCGGTGTCTGGGAAGGAAGAACTTTTCCATTTTCGGCGGTCATGATTCCGCCGCTCCAGCGGTCCGTATCCGGCCCCATAATTCGACGGCCGCGAGCATCCGGCTCATGGAACGAAACAAAAACGGCCCCAACCATACGGCGAGCCCAATTTGTCCCGCGAAAACAAAGCCCATTTCCCGGTTAAACCGGATGCCGCCGTCGACAACAACCTGGGTGCTGAGAAGGATTCCGTTTTCCAGAATCACACCCAGAAAGATAAGCAACCGGATCGTATGAGGATTCTGTAGACGAAGAAACTGGGCCGCAAATCGTACCAATGCGAAAATCCAGAAATAGGTGGAGGTAAACAGGCCGAAAGGTCCTCCCGAAAAACTGTCCATCAGAAAGCCAGCCAGAAACAACGGTGGCAAACCTTCCCGAAGGGTTCGAAAACACGCCAGATACATGAGAAAAGAAAGAAACATCACAAATGCGGAATTGTAGAGGATATGGGAATGCAGTATGGAGGTATGCAGCATGACCAGAAAAATGGAAATGGCGACATGAATGGAATGAATCATGGTTCTCTGGCCAGATCATGCTCCGGCTTGTCCAGTACAATCAGGATTTCTTCCAGTTTCTCGAAATCCACGTGTGGCATTATCAGAATATCCTGAAAAATACCGGAATGGTGGCGGACAACCTCCAAAACTTGTCCGATCGGAAACCCTTTCAGATACACCCCGTCCAATCCCGAGGATATCACCAGATCCCCGACATGGATCTCATCCTTTCTGGAAACGTATTTGAATTGACATGTACCCAGGGAATCCCCCTTGATAATTCCACGGCTTCTGGTTTCCTGAACCAGCGCGTCAACCGAACTGTTGGAATCGATGATCAACAGGATCTTGGCGAAATCGTCGGTGACATCGATCACCTGGCCAACCACCCCCTGGGGTACGATGACCGCCATTCCGCGCTGAATACCTGCACCCCGGCCTTTGTCCACAATCAGGGTCTTAAACCATGGTGATGGATCTCTGGCAACGACTTGACAGGCTACGGTGCGGTAGGGAACCCGTTTTTTAAAGTCCAGCAGTTGCCTCATCCGGGTATTGGACAGCTCGAGTTCCTTACGCTGATTCAGTTCATTGACCGCCTGATCCAGCTTGGCTTGCAGTACCTGGTTTTCCTGGATTGATGTGATGGTCCAGAAGTAATTCCGCCAGATATTCCGGACAGATCTCGTTCCGGAGATCACCAGTTTTTGCAGCGGGGATATGATTCTCATTCCCAACTGTCCCCGGTCCGCGGCCGGATCGTGATGCAGGGAGGAGACTATCAAGGCCGCGATATTGATGACGATCAGGGCCAAGATGCCAAACAATACGAGGGTGTTCCGGGAGAACATGTCTCAGGTGATCACCACCTGCCTAAGAATTTCGAGACTGTCCAGCGCTTTTCCGGATCCCAAAGCGACCGTGGATAGAGGATCGTCGGCAATAGTGATGGGCAGGCCGGATTCTTCCATCAGCAGTTTGTCCAGCCCTTTTAACAAGGCACCGCCTCCGGTCAGCACAATTCCACGATCAACAATATCGGCGGATAATTCCGGAGGAGTCTGCTCCAGTGCGATCTTGACGGTTTCCAGTATGGCGTCCAGTTGCTCGGATATGGCCAGCCGGACCTCCTCGGAATCAATGGCCAGAATTTTCGGTATCCCGGAAACCAGGTCCCTTCCTTTCACTTCGATGGTTTCGATATTCTCCAAGTCCTGGTAGGCATTCCCGATGGTCGTCTTGATCATCTCGGAGGTACGCTCCCCGATCAGCAGATTGTATTTCCGTTTGATATATTGCATGATAGCGGCATCCATCTTGTCCCCCGCAATCCGCAGGGAACGGCAGTACACAATCCCGGCCAGGGAAATCACAGCCACCTCGGTGGTTCCACCTCCGATGTCAACCACCATGTTACAAGTCGGTTCGGTGATGGGCAAACCGGCTCCGATCGCAGCCGCCATGGGTTCCTCGATCAGAAACACCTCCCGCGCACCGGCGGATTCGGCGGATTCCCGTACGGCCCGTTTTTCCACCTGGGTGATTCCGGAGGGAACCGCAATGATGATACGGGGTCGGACAAAGGAACGCCTATTATGCACTTTGTGTATGAAGTGACGGAGCATGGCTTCGGTCACTTCAAAATCCGCAATCACGCCGTCACGCATGGGCCGAATGGCCACGATGTTTCCCGGTGTCTTGCCAAGCATGTTTTTGGCTTCCAAGCCAACGGCCAGAACACGGTTTTTGGTACGGTTGTCGGTGCGTACCGCCACCACGGACGGCTCTCTCAGAACGATCCCTTTTCCCTTTACATACACCAGCGTATTCGCAGTGCCCAGGTCAATGGCCAGATCACTGGAAAATATGCCGGATAATCCACTGAAAAAACTCATAATACCTCAATATGGCTCATCGGGGTTATTGGTAATTTATCCCGGCGGTCCCTGCCGCCATAACACATTACTTTAACGGAAGCGCTGAAAAATCACAAGACCAATTCCGGAAGATAACCAGGATCCGTCAAAGTCTTTCTTTTCGTGCGGACCGGTCTCCGTTATCCTCCCGCCTTTCCTCCCCCCCACCCTGCCCTCCCCCACCAGGGGGGAGGGAAAAATTGGAGGTCCTGCTCCTCCCCCACCCGGACCCTCTTCCACCAGGGGGGAAGGGGAAAATGTATTAGCCCTTTCCCAGCCCGCAAAGGGGGGAGATGGACTGCGTTAGGGAACCATAACGGGTCGATAGGCAGAATCAAACCCCATTGCCCGCATAATCGTATCATGCAACTCCGGGCGAAAGGCCCGAATCAACGGCGGACGATGAGAAGAATAGCGAGAGGGATGCACCCGGTTCGTCAGCAATACCACCCCGGTGCCTGTTTCCGGATCCATCCAGAAGGATGTGCCCGTAAAACCCAGATGCCCGATACTGCGTGGAGAAAAATATCTTCCACAGGAGGCGTATTCGTTTCCCGGCATGTCAAAACCATAAGCCCGTTGTTCCCCAGGAGCCCTTTGTAACCATTGTTTCAGAATTCGTCTTTGGAAAAAAGGATCTTTCGATAACCCACACAGATCGAGCAGGAGGTGTTTCAGCAGAAGAAACACATCCATCGCCCTTCCAAAAAGACCGGCATGCCCGGACACGCCTCCTGCGGCCCATGCATTGTCGTCATGCACCCGTCCCTTGAGCAGGATATTACGGCGCGGACACCATTCTGTGGCAGCGTAAGATGCCGGGCGGATCGGCTTTTCCAACGGGTTGAAAAACAATCCGATTTCAAGAGGTCCATAAATTCGATCTTGAAGGAATTCATCCATCCGCCGTCCAGTTTTGGTTTCGACCAACCATTCCAAAACCATGAACCCAATATCGGAATAGACACAGGCCGAGCCGGGGTTATATTCCAAGGTTTCCTTTGCGAGACAGGAACGAAGGATCCGGCGGGAGTCGGGAACAGGAAAAAGCGGAAGATGCATGAAAAATGGATAATGGGCCCGAAAACCTCCACAATGAGTGAGAAGATGGGCGAAGGTTACCGAACCCCAGGGAACGGATTCCCGATCCAAGCACCCAGACTCGGAAATGGGTTGGTTCGGATCCAGCAACCCGGCTTCCGCCAAGGTAATCAGGGCAACCGTGGTAGCCAGCGGTTTGGTAAGGGAAGCCAGATCGAAGACGGTTTCAGATGTGGCTGGTGTTCCTTCAAACAGATCGGATATCCCGTAGGTTTCCAAAAATTCGATTCGATCCCCTTGGAAGACCAACAGCACCGCTCCCGGAAACACCCCGGAATTCACCCCCGCCGTCATCATATGTTGCACAAGGGAGAAATTCAAGGATGCCCCCCGGTCAGTCTGCCGTAGCCGAAGCCTCTATATGCAGCCATCGGCCATCCGCATTCAACACAGCGGCCTCCCCCATGGGAACCGCCCAGTTTTCCCGGCCGTGACCGAACGGGCACCCAGCCAGAACCGGAATGTCGGCATCCTGAAATTTTTCCTGAAACAGCGTGTGGATTTCCCGATCCTTCCCACATTGGTCGAATCCTCCCAACATCAGTCCCCGAACTCCCTTCAGACATTCGGCCTGTTTCATTTGGGTCAGCATCCGGTCAATCCGGTACAGGGTTTCGTTGATTTCCTCCAGAATCAGAATTGTTCCGTCAAAAGAGGGTTCATAAGGGGTTTTGAGCAGGTGGTTCAGCACCGTCAGGTTTCCGGCAAACAGTCGCCCGGAAGCGGTTCCAGGCTGCAGAACAACCGCATCGGGAAATTCATAGTGCAGCGGTTCCGCCGATGCAAGAGCCCTCCAAATCGTACGCCGACTGGTTTCTGATATATCCGCAAGACCGGAAATCATGGGCCCATGGAAAACGACCTGTCCGCAATGCAATTGGACCGCGGCCAGTAACGCAGTCACATCGCTGTATCCCATGAGAATTTTGGGATTCGAACGTAGGAGACTCCAATCCACATGCGGCAGAACACGAAGGGATCCATATCCTCCCCGGGCGCACAGGATCGCCTGTATGTCGGGATCGCGGTAATTCTGATGCAATTCTTCGGCTCGGATTTGATCCGATCCCGCCAGATACCCGTTTTTTCGAAAGATTTCCTTCGAAAAAACCGGGGTCAGCCCCATGGATTTCAGAATATTGATTCCGTAACTGAAACTTTTCCGGTCCACCGGTCCGGAGGGAGCGACAATACCCACCCGGTCTCCCGGCTGGAGCCGCTTGGGCCGAACAAAGGCAACATGTTGGGGCCGATCTCCCGGCACAATAAATTCCCCCGGATTTTTCTTAAGGTGGGGTTCGGTCGAATGGCAGCGATAAGGTAAAAACCGGCTGTCACCCGGGAACCAGACAGCCGGTTGCATTTTCCAGCACCGTATCAGGGTATTATTTCATTTCCTTGATTTTGTCGGTCAGTTCCGGAACAAATTCCAAGAGGTTCTGAACAATCCCGATATCCGCGACCTGAAAAATCGGAGCCTTGGCATTTTTGTTAATGGCAACAATAAAGGGATTCCCCTTAATTCCGCCCATATGCTGAAACGATCCGCTGATGCCAAGAGCCAGATAGACCTTGGGTTTGACGGTTTTCCCGCTGGTTCCAACCTGACGGGATTTTTCGAGCCATTTCGCATCCACAATCGGTCGTGAACAGGAGACAACTGCGCCGATGGCATCAGCCAGCTCCTGGGCGATGGAAATATTGTCCTGATCCTCGATTCCCCTGCCGACGGATACCAGAACGTCGGATTTGGTGATGTCCACGTCGCCGACCTCAGCAGTCACCACTTCCAGAAAACGCCGCTTTCCGGAAACACCTTTTACATCCCCGCTTTTATCGACCACGGCTCCCCCGGCACCGGCCGCACCTTCCTTGACCTGAAAGGAGCCGGAACGCACATTGATGACTGCACCCGTGGAAAGATCGCAACGGATATGGGTGCTAACCTGCCCGCCATATTCCTGGCGGACCAGTTTCAATTCCTCTCCCTCACAGCCCTCAATGCCGACCACATCCGGAACAAATGCGCTGCCCAGTTTGATCGAAAGACCGGGTCCCAGGTCCATGCCGAAGGTGTCGTGCGCCATCAGGACGATGGCTCCTGTGGGAAGTATCCCGGTCAATGCGCTCCGTACCAATTCGGCATTCGGGTATGCCAGTGACGGGTTGGCAATTTTCCACACTTCGGCATAACTTGCGGTGACAGCCTGGCAAACTCCATCCAATTCACTGCCGTCGCCACAAACAATCGCGGTAATGGAGGCGGCAGGATCAATAGCCTTGGCTGCCAGGGCCAGTTCAAAGGCCGAATCATCGGCAACACCGCATTTATGGGCGATATAGGCAAATATGGAATGAGACATTATTTTATTCCTCCTTTTGCTTTCAAAAGTTCAATCAGTTTGTCCACGATTTCCTCGGTGCTGCCTTCCAGCATTTCAGCACCCTCGCCCATCGGCGGAACAAAATAATCCACTTTCTTTACTTTGGCGGCGGAAGCACCCACCTGGGAAGCATTCAATCCCAAGTCGGCAGCTTTGTGTACCGGAATTTCCACGCTGGCCACTTTCCGGATTCCCCGGATACCGACATACCGGGGTTCGTTGATACCGGTTTGAATGGAAAGAACGCAAGGAAGCTCGATTTCGTTGATTTCCTGGTTTCCACCTTCGATTTCCCGTCCGACGCGAACCATTTTGTCGTTGACGATTTCAATCTTGTTGACCAGGGAAGCATAGGGCAGATCCAGCATCGCCGCCAGCATGCCGCCAACCTGTGCTGCACCGTCATCCGCTTGGGCACCGGTCAAAATCAGGTCGTATTTTCCTTTCTCGATTTCCGCTTTCAAAATCGTCGCGATTCCCTTCCCATCGGAGCCATTGAATAAGTCATCCGAAATCAGAATCCCCTTGTCCGCACCCATGGCCATTTCCCGACGAAGAACCTCTTCGGATTCCGAATCGCCGACCGTGACGACGGTCACGCTTCCCCCGACGTTATCTCGAATCTGGATGGCCTCTTCCACCGCATAGTTGTCCCATTCGTTGACCGAGTACACCAGGTCTCCCCGTTCAATGTCAGACCCAGAACCGTTGACCGCGATTTCATTCTCAGCAGTATCCGGGACACGTTTTACACATACCAGAATTTCCATGCCTTCCTCCACGAATCAGTTGAAGTTATTCCCACCAACATAAGAAAACAATACCATGACGTACGAGATAGGTTTTCGGACAGCGGACGACGCCGAATATTGCTTCTTTCCGTATTCCGGGGAGTTATTTTTCCTCCCGGATCAGTTGCCGGTCAACCAATTCCGACAGGTCGACGGCTTCCATTTTCCCTTCCATACCAGCCACCTTGATGGCATCCTCCATGTTAACCAGGCAGAACGGGCATGCGGTGACAATGACGTTGGCCCCCGCCTTTTTGGCCATTTCCACCCGGAGAACACCCATGCGCTGCTCTTCTTCCGGTTCATAAAACAGCATCAGCCCTCCGCCGCCGCAACAAAAAGAGCGATCCCTGCTTTTTTGCATATCCACTCTCCGGAGTCCGGGAATGGCATCCAGAGCTTCCCGGGGGTCTTCGTATATGCCGTTATGCCTTCCCAGATAGCACGGATCATGGTACGCATATATTTTTTCCGGGTCCTCCACCGGTTTGAATTGAAATTTTCCGGCTTTGACATTCCGGGCGATGGTCTGGCTGATATGTTCCACCGGCGGCAAGTCGGAGTATTCATTTTTGAGGACATTGAACGCGTGCGGATCGGAAGTCACAATCTGTTTGATTCCCAATTCCCGGATAACTTCTGTGTTGTGCGCCTTCAGGTCCTGAAAAAGCATCTCTTCCCCGAAGCGACGCACTTCGTTTCCGGCATCCTTTTCATCTTTCCCCAGAATACCGAAATCCATTCCGGCATGGGAAAGAATTCTGGCCGTGGCCCGACCGATGTTCTGCATCCGGTCATCATAAGACGTGATGCTGTCCACAAAATAGAGGGTTTCGGCCTCGTCCCCCTGGTCCAGTAGCTTGACTTCGCAATCCTCAGGGAGCCCCTTGATCCATTCCGATCGTTTCTTCTCCATTTTTCCCCACGGATTTCCGCGTTTCTCAATGGCTTTCAGAGGCTTTTGCAGGGACTGGGGAACCATGCCCTCATCCACCATGCCGCGGCGCATATCCACAATTTTATCGATGTATTCGATGAAGATGGGGCACTCGGCTTCGCAGGCCCCGCAGGTCGTACACGACCATATTTCGTCTTCCGAATAAATCGATCCGATCAGCATGTCCTCGTTGTGGGTCATGTTTCCCCGGATCGGATAATTGGCGAAACAGTAGTCCCTGGCCTTGATGGAGATGAAACGTGGGGACAGAGGGCGTTTGACCGCGTTGGCCGGACACTGGTCCGAACAACGTCCGCAATCTGCGCAGGAATAAAAATCCAGCACGTGTTTCCAGGTGAAATCTTCGAATTTTTTGATTCCAAAAGATTTCAGCTCATCCAGCTTGCTGTCGTCCACTCCCCATTCCACGGGCTTAATCACACCTTTTCGGAGTTTCATCAGAAAGACATTGGGAATGGAAGTTATCACATGGAAGTGTTTCCCCATGGGAAGAAAGCAGAGGAAAAAGAAAAACACGAGGTTGTGAAGGAAATACGAACTCAGGTGAAGGTTCTGAAGAAATCCGGGGTCGCTTCCGCTGAGCATGCTAGCCGCGATCCAGGTGCCGGATACCGGCAGAATGAATTCCGTTTCCATCCCCTGTTGGATTTGGGCCGCGGCCAGGCTGCCCTCGAACAGCATGTCGCAGGTCACCAAGGTAGCGATCAGCATGAGGACAAAAACCGCTTCCGCTGTATGATCCTTCCCGTATTTTCGTGGAACAGCATACCGGTCGGGCTGGAAAACCCCTCTTCGGACCGCTGCCACCACCGCGACAACCAGCACCAGAGTCGCGGCGATGTCCTTCAGAACAGCATAGACATGACCGACCGCTCCGCTGAGGCCCGGCAGGACAAAACCATCATAAATACCCAAAATCACCAGGGTAATGGATCGCAGGGACAAAATCATGAATCCCGCAAACAAAATGATATGCAATACACCTGCCATCATGTACCGGGGTTGCCGGTATTGACCGATGGCGTATTTCATCATGGCTTTCAGGCGGTCCACCGGGCGATCCAACCGCGGATCCGGTTTCGCCCGAACGATCGGTGCCAACCGTTTGGCAATGATATAGGTGAATGCGGCCACGCCCAGTATCGGGATGAGAATGGAAAGGATGACACCGGGTATTCCCACAATCCAAGCCTTTGCCGGAGAGATCAAAGCGGTTTCCATTTTTTTACTTTCTTTCTCCCTTCATTTATATTATTCAGTGATCTGGCACAGGAACGACAACCTGTGAACGTTTCGCGCTGTACCCGGCATACCGCAAGGTGGCGGCGGGTGGCCCTGACCCCCGGGCAGGGGATCGCTTGATTAATGAATGAGTATTCATTCAATTTACTGGATCAATATCCAGCCGTCAAGCAAAATTTCCGGGTCCCCACCCTTCCGGCCACCGAGATATTTCCCAAACATAGGAGATCCATATGAAAGACATTACCATTTATCAGGAAAAGCCATGGCTTTCAAGTTATGAAAACGGAATTTCCGAAAAATTATCCTTCGATCCAGCTTGCATCCCGGAATTTCTGCATCGTTCCGCGGGCGAATTTCCGGACCGTACTGCCCTGCTGTTTCAGGGATACCGGATGACCTACCGCGATCTGAATGAAGCGGTTAACCGTTTTGCTTCCCGCCTGTCCGAATTCGGCGTCCAGAAAGGCGACAGCGTGGCCATCCTTCTTCCCAATGTCATTCCCTGTGTGGTGGCCTATTATGCCACTCTTTCAATCGGTGCGATTGTCGTCATGAACAATCCACTCTACTCCGATCGGGAGCTTCTCCACCAGTTCAACGATTCCGGTTCCAAAGTTCTCATCACCCTGGATCTGCTGGCCAACCGGATGATCGAACTGCGTCCAAAAACCGGTATCCAGCAAATTGTGTATACTTCCATCGGGGATTACCTGCCCTTTCCCAAAAATCTTCTGTTCCCGCTTGTCGGAAAAAAGAAAGGCCTGGCGGCGGATGTGAAATCCGCTGAGAACCTATATGTCTGGAAAAAACTGTTGGCCCAGGCTGTCGGAAAGCTCCCCACTGTATCGCTCGGGCATGAGGATATCGCGATGTACCAATATACCGGCGGAACCACCGGGGTTTCCAAAGGCGTCATGCTCACCCACGGAAATCTGAGCAAACAGGTACAGCAGATCCGGGCATGGTTTCCTTCCTTCAACAAAGGCGAGGAACTCATGCTGGGTGCGTTGCCGTTTTTTCACGTCTTCGGATTGTCCGTCGCTATGAATTTTGCCATTTACATGGGTTGGGGAGACATCCTGGTTCCCAAACCGCAGCCCGAACCCCTTTTGGAAACCATCGGCAAATTCAAACCCACCTTTGCGCCCCTGGTTCCCACCATGTACATCGGAATGCTGAACCATCCCCGGATCAACCAGACGGACCTGTCCAGCATCAAGGGCTGTTTTTCAGGAAGTGCGCCCCTTCCGGTGGAGGTGATCCGTGAATTCGAAAAGAAGACCGGAGCAATCATCGTGGAAGGATTCGGCATGACCGAATCCACTCCCGTGACCCATGTCAACCCGTTTGGCGGAAAGCGGAAAGTAGGCAGTTTCGGAGTTCCGATTCCGGAAACCGAAGCACGGATTGTCAGCCTGGAGGACGGAAAAACCGATATGCCGGTCGGGGAATCCGGGGAGTTGATCATCCGGGGTCCCCAAGTGATGATGGGTTATCTCAATAAACCCGAGGAAACGGCGAAAACTCTGATCGACGGTTGGCTGTATACCGGAGACATCGCCCAAATGGACGCGGACGGTTATTTTTATATCGTGGATCGCAAAAAGGATATGATCATTTCCGGAGGATTGAATGTATATCCACGGGACATCGAGGAAGTGTTTTACGCGCATCCCAAGATTCAGGAAGCTACGGCCATCGGTGTTCCCCACCCGACTCGCGGAGAGTCCGTCAAGGTGTATGCCGTGCTGAAACCCGGTGAAACGGCAACCGAAGCCGAATTGCTGGAATACTGCAAACAGAATCTGGCGACCTTCAAGCTGCCGACCAGTATCGAATTTCGTACCGAGCTGCCCAAAAGCAATGTAGGAAAAATTCTGAAAAAAGACCTGAGAGAGGAAGCCCGGTCCACCAAGGGGGCATAAGCGTTTGCCAAAACACTTCGGCCCCGGAAACATTTGTTTCCGGGGCCGCATGTCAGCTCAGGTCCTGAAGTAGGAATATATCAGGAACCAAACGAGGCTTCCGGTATATCCACCGCGGCCCCGTTGGTGGCGAGAATAGCCCTCATTTTTCCCTGGGTAACCGGCAGCACGGAATAAATGAAATATTCGGCGCTCCGGATTTGTCCCTCGTAAAATGCCGCATTCTTGTTGGTTTCCGCCGCTTTCCGCCGGGCCTCTGCATCCATGCTTCCCGCCAATTTTTCCAGTTGGGGAGCTGAAACCAGTGCCCGCCACAGCAGCATCCAAGCCAGAATCACATCCCCGGTCACGTCCAGCAAGGGATGGGCGAACGAAAAGGCCTGAAGAACCTTGGGGGACATGGCGGTCGCGCCCATGTGCATCGCCACTTCTCCGAGCTTATTCAGCGCTTTTTCGACCTGTACCGCAAAATCCTGCAGCACCGGAACCGATTTGGCGGCGGCAATAGTCTGCTGGATTTCACTCAGCAGATCCATGATGGGTTTCCCTTGCTTCATGCCCAGCTTCCGTCCCAACAGATCCATGGCCTGAATACCGTTGGTTCCTTCGTAAATCATGGTAATCCGGCAGTCCCGCATCAACTGCTCCATCGGATATTCCCGGATGTATCCATATCCACCGTATACCTGGACTCCATGGCTGCAAACCTCAAAGGCCCTGTCGGTCACATATCCCTTAGCCACCGGGGTAAGAATCTCGATCAGTCCCTCGTATTTGGCCTTTTGATTTTCGTCGGTCGCGATAGCGGCACGATCCGCGCAGATGCCCACGTAATACAACAGACTTCGCATTCCCTCCACAAAAGCTTTCATGTGAATCAACTGACGCCGAACATCCGGATGTTGAATGATCGGTACGGACTCGGCCTTTTCATTCATCGCCTGCAGCAGGTGTTTGCCCTGTTTCCTTTCGCGGGCGTAGTTCACCGCATTGACATAGGCATTGGATGCACAAGTAAAGCCTTGAAGCCCCACCAGCAGCCTGGCCTCGTTCATCATCAGGAACATGGCCCGCATCCCTTTGTTTTCCTCACCCAACAGGGTCCCCCGGCATTTTCCCTTTCCTCCCAGGGTCAGCGAGCAGGTGGAATTCCCATGAATGCCCATTTTTTCCTCGATCCCGGTGCACACGACATCGTTGAATTCGCCTAGGCTGCCGTCGTCGTTCACCCAGATTTTGGGAACCAAAAATAGGGAAATTCCCTTGGTTCCGGCCGGAGCTCCTTCGATCCGCGCCAAGACAGGGTGGATGATGTTCTCCACCAGATCATGTTCCCCGCCGGAAATAAATATCTTGTTCCCGGTGATGGAGTAGGTGCCGTCGGGATTTCTCACCGCGGTGGTGGTCAACGCACCAACGTCGGATCCGGCCTGTGGTTCGGTCAAGAGCATCGTTCCGGCCCATTCCCCGGTGTACATTTTCTTGAGAAAAAGCTTTTTCTGTTTTTCGGTACCGAACTCTTCCACCAGTTTGCCGGCACCGTGGGTCAGGCCCGGATACATCATGAACGAGAAATTGGCGCCCACGAGAAAGTCGCTGGCTGCCATGGCCACCGTGCGGGGCATTCCCTGCCCCCCCCATTCCGGATCCTCGGTCATGGCGACCCACTCCCCTTCCCGGATCAGATCATAAATCCGGTGAAAGCATTCCGGAGCTTTTACGGTTCCGGCATCAAAGCTGCAGCCTTGTTCATCACTGATCTTTTGGGTTGGATAAATTTCCTTCACAGCCAGATTTCTGGCTTCGTTAACCACCATATCGATGGTTTTCTTTTTGAAATCAGAGTATTTTTCGTTTTTGCTCAGCTTTTCCACATTCAACTGTTCATACAGAACGAAATCGATATCTCTTCGATCCGCAATCGTCTGTGCCATGCCGTTTTCTCCTTCATTATATGGGTTGAATTGCCTTAGGTCTTCTGCCTCCCACAGGCGGATTATTTCCGATTCCCCGAATAAACAGGTCAATCAGGGGATCCGCCATGGAAACCAGATCATATTTTCCTTCGGAATGCAGCCAGGTGTTAATCGTTTCATCCACGGCACCCAGGATAAATCGCTTGACCAGGCTTAAATACAAATCTTTTCGAATGGTCCCGTCGGCCTGGCCTTGTTCGACGATCTCCGAAACAATGTCCAGATACATCTTGGACATCTCCCGAATCTCCTTCTCGACGGCGCGAGTATTCTGGTGGGTTTCGGCCTGATACACAATGGCCATGTTCCTGTCACGCTGGAATGCTTCCAGGTGCAGTCGAATCAGGTTGCGCAGTTTGTATATGGCGTTGTCCGCCATATCGACCTGTTCTCGGAACTGGGCAAACACCTGGGTGGCCTTATCTTTAAAAAACTGCACCAGGATATCGTCTTTGTTTTTGAAATACAGGTAAATCGTTCCGTCGGCGACACCCGCTTCACGGGCAATCTGGGAAATCGTTGATTGATGGAATCCCTGCTCCGCAAATATTTTGACCGCCGCCTCCAGGATCCGGCCATATTTGTCGTTGTTTTTGTCTCGGGTACTGATAGCTGCCTCCCCGGCACTGCCTGTTAAAATATGAATGAATATTCATTCATTTACAAAAGACCCGGATCCAAGTCAAGAAAAATATTTTTTTATTCGGGATCACATTGTGGACCAACACGGACGGACTCGAGGGTAACATTGGGCCGGAAAGCGGGATGGGTCCCCTGTTCCGGCTTTCCGGCAGAAAGACTGGCAGCTCATCCCCTCCCCCCTTTTGTCTTGACACATCAATCGTTTATTCCATATATTAAAAGTAATTAAAGCCCGGAAAATACGCCGGGATACACAGGGAAACCGGGAACCCTTCGGCCCGCCCGGCTTCCGACATCATCGGGGACCGACAAGGAGGGGAAACCATGACGGTGAAGATCATCATCAAAAGAACCGTGCCACCGGACAAGGTGACCAGATTGGCACCCCTGATCAAACAACTGCGGGATCTGGCCGGGGAACAACCCGGTTATATCTCCGGAGAAACACTGAAAAACCTCGATGAGTCCGAAAAATACCTGGTGATCAGCACCTGGAAAGACGCAGCGGATTGGAAGAACTGGGTAGAGTCACCCATCCGAAAGGAAGTCCAGGAAAAAATCGATCTGTTGACCGGCGTACCGACGGAATACGAAGTATATTCCTATTCAGGATGAAAGATATCCGCTTTTGCTCCTTTTGCGGGGGGCCGCTTTGTGTAAAACACCTGGAAGGGCGTGACCGCTTGGTTTGTCTGGTCTGCCAGGAAATTATTTACGAAAATCCTACACCGGCTGCTTGTGTCGTGTTGCTGGACGATTATCAGCGCCTCCTTCTTGTACGCCGGAGTGTGGAACCTCGCATCGGATCCTGGTGCCTTCCCGGCGGATTCATCGAAGTCGGAGAGCATCCGGAACAGGCCGCGCTCCGGGAACTGCAGGAAGAGACCGGCCTGATCGGCGCCATCGAACGCCTGATCGGGGTTCGGACGAATCCAGCCCCGATTCAAAGGGCCGTTCTGTTGGTATGTTATCTGGTTACCCGGTATTCCGGTATCCCCCTGCCCGGAGACGACGCCTCGGATATCGGTTTTTTCCCCATCAACGATCTTCCCGAGATCGCTTTCGAAAGCCACACCCGATTCATTCGGGATATCAACCAACCCGATTTTTCCATCGTGTAACAACCACCGTGTAACAAAGGACTGCTTTCATGATTTTTCCCATTGACCTGAGCCGATACCGTCCCCTGACTTTCGACCTGAATCAAACCGTCCTGTCTCCCGAAGAGCAAAACCAACTTGGTGAAAATATCCGCCTGGCAAGAGACAGCATCGTGTTTTTTACCGCGTTGGCCAACCGAAAAGGTTTGGGTGGCCACACCGGGGGCGCATACGATATCGTCCCCGAAATTCTGATCCTGGATGGATTCATGAAATCCCACTCCCGGGTATATCCGGTTTTTTTCGACGAAGCCGGACACCGGGTCGCCATCCAGTATCTGATGGCCGCGCTCAATGGTTTCATTCCCGTATCCGATCTGTTGCACTACCGGGAGTTCGACAAGGATTTATACGGCCATCCGGAACGAAACGATGCCAAAGGCATTTTTTTCAGCTCGGGCCGTCTCGGCCACCTGTGGAGCTTTGTCAATGGTGTTGCGGAAGCCCATCCGGATCAAACCATCGTTCTTCTCGGAAGCGACGGATCCCAGCAGGAAGGCAGCGACGCCGAAGCCGCCAGGTATGCGGTGGCCAGAAACCTTTCCGTGAAGCTACTCATCGATGACAACGACGTCACGATAGCGGGACATCCCAGCCATTACATGAAGGGGTTCGATGTCAAAAAAACGCTGGCCGGTCACGGCCTGGCCGTAGATTCCGGCGATGGAGAGGATGTCGAAAGCCTGTTTACCCGGATTCAGACAGTTCTCCGGCAACCCGGTCCGGTCGCTCTGATCAACCGCCGGAAAATGGCGCCGGGCGTGGATGGCATCGAAGGCTCCCCCAAGGGACATGATGTCATCTCCGTTCCCCATGCCGTGTCCTATCTGCGCCGAATGGGTTGGGAAGACGCAGCCCGGATGCTGGAGACCCCGGCCCCAAAAACCCAAGGCCGAATTTTTTGGGGCAGCACCCCGGAGACCGCCAAAAACCGGGATGATTTCGGCAAATACCTGTGTGAGATTTTTCAGACTCTTCCAGACCTGCCCCAACGGATCCGGGTCATCGACAGCGATCTGGAAGGGTCCTGCGGACTCCACCACATCCGGAAAGCCTTTCCCGAAATATACGTTCACGGCGGCATTATGGAGCGAAATAATTTTTCCGTCGCCGCCGGTTTTGGTTCTTCACCCGGAAAACAGGGTGTGTTCGGAACCTTTTCCGCTTTCCTGGAAATGGTCGTCTCGGAAATCACGATGGCCCGTTTGAATCAGGCGAATGTGTTGGCCCATTTTTCTCATGCCGGTGTGGACGACATGGCGGACAACACCTGCCATTTCGGTATCAACAATTATTTTGCGGACAACGGTTTGGGGGACCACGATTCGACCCGGCTCTATTTTCCCGCGGATTCCCGTCAGATGAAGGCTGTACTGCAAACCGTGTTCCACGATCCCGGCCTTCGATTCATTTTTTCAACACGTTCGGCCACTCCCTACATTCTGTCCGAAAACGGTACCCCCTTTTTCGGAGACAATTACACGTACGTTCCCGGAAAGGACGATCGTATCCGGGAGGGTTCCGACGCGGTTATCGTCAGTTACGGCGAAATGCTCTACCGGTGTCTGGATGCGGTGGGAAAACTGGCAAAAGCCGGCATTCGGACGGCCCTGGTCAACAAGACCTGCCTGAATACCATCGATGAGGACATGCTGCGACAAATCGGAAACAGCCCTGCGGTGCTGGTGGTCGAAACCCAGAACATCAAAACAGGCCTGGGATCCCGGATGGGTACATGGCTGCTGGAAAGAGGATTTAATCCGGCGTATGCCGTCATGGGAACCTATCGGGAAGGCAGGGGGGGGCTTTCGGAGCAAATCCCCTATCAGGGCCTGGATTCCACCGATATCGAGCAACGGATTCGAAGCCTGGTTACCCGATAACCGGGAGGCCTATGTGCGTGCGAAACTCCGGTAATATCCGCACGCACCCCTGGGCCGGAATCCGCCATTGTTTATTTCCCGGAAAACAACCCGTCCATCACCTGCATCGGATGGTCTACCGGCAGACCGGTCACCTGCTCCAACTGGAGGGTGCAGGTCGGACAATCTGTCACGATTCGAGAGGCACCCGAGGCACGGACCCGTTCGGCCAGGTCCGAGCCGATCCGAAAGCTCAATTCCACGTGGTCGGTCATGGCCCCCCATGTCCCCGCCATTCCACAGCAATGACTGTTCAATTTCAGCAAATCCATCCCGGCAATATCGGATAACATCCGAACCGAAGCATCGGGATCGCTTTGAATTTTAAGATGGCAGGGGGCATGGTAGGCGGAGCGGGCAAACCCCGACCGGGAACATTTAGGCAAAATTTCACCATTCAATCGCCCGGCATACCGATGGACAAGCTGGCTGACAGAAAGGGTTTTTAAACGGATCGCGGGAATCAGCGGGTCCAGCAGAGCGTCGGCCCATTCCCGCGTCAGGGAAAGCCCGCAGGAAGAACAGGTGGACACGATGAAATCGACCCCGGAAACCAGCTGGCCCCATATGTCCAGATTGCGCCGGATTTTTTTTCGGGCGTCATCGATCATGCCTTTGGACAGCATGGGAAGGCCGCAGCAAACCGTATCCGGTGTATAAACGGCAAATCCCATCCGGGAAAGGACGCGGATACAGGATTCCCCGATTTCCGGACGGACAGTACCGGCAAAACAACCCGGAAAGAAAAGTATGGACCCTTGCCCCCCTTTCCCTTCCACAGCCTTGATCCGTTTGGATAAGGGGCGGGATACGAAAGTAACCGGTCTTCTCAGACAAGATATCCCCAACAATAGATCCTGGGCTCGGCGAACCAGGGGGGCCGAGAGGATTGCATCAGCCGCTTTCGGAAAATACCGGGCAGCCCTTGCCGCCTCCTCCACCCGGGTGATGACCCGGTCCGGCAGCGGGGCCCCGAATCGCCGGACATAAGCGGCCCTGGTTTCCAACACCAGTTTCGGAATATTGACTTCCGATGGGCACTCCTTGCTGCAACTGCCACACTGGATGCATCGTTTCATCACGCTCTGAAAGATACTTCCATACGCCTCCCGGCTGTCCCATACCCCGCTCACCAATGCACGAAGCAAGTTGGCCTTGGCTTTCGGGGTCGATTCCTCCTCCCGGGTGAATTTGTACACCGGGCACATCCGGGTCGCCTCGGTAACCGTTGTGCATTTGGAGCAGCCGTGGCACTTTTCGATCTCCTCAACATACCCGTCATCCCACCTCAATACATGCTGTCCGGGATCCCGGGATCGATATTCGGTCCCGTATCGAAGGAACCGGGTCATCTGCGCGGGGTCGTGGCGGGTGATGATGTCGGGATTCAGAATTCCGTTTGGATCGAGCAGTGCCTTGACCCTGCCGAACAGCGGGTACAATGTGGGATATTGTCTTTTCAAATAGGCGCTCCGAAGCCGTCCGTCCCCGTGCTCCCCGGATACGGTTCCGTTCAGGGAATGAACCAGATCGCAGACACCGTCAGCCAGGATTTTCATTTCCGCGACATCCGACGGGTCTTTCAGATCCAAGAGCGGTCGGGTATGCAGCAATCCCTTGGCAATGTGGCCATAGATCACAAACGGTATTTTCCGCCGATCCATCAGCTCAACCAATCCCTCGAAGTAGGGAAGCAGCCGGTCGGTAGGGACCGCCGCGTCTTCGATGAGCGCGAGGATTTTTCGCCGACCCTTCAATCGGTAGAGAATAGGGACCGCCGCTTTTCGAACCGCCCACAACCGATCTTTCTGTGCTGCGGTCACCGCAACAAAGGATCGGGAAGCCAAATCATCCCGACGGATGATTTCCCGTGCTCTTTCAGCCAAATCCTGTACCTGCTTCAAGGATTGGCCGTCATATTCGATCAGCAGCACGGCGGCAATATCCCCGGGAATTTCCTGCCGCAACTCCGGGCTGTGTTCCCGAGCCAGGCGCAGCAGGGATTGATCCATAATCTCGATTCCCGCCGGGTTCATGGGAAGCAGTTCCTGAACCGCCCGGCCGGCGCGGATCAGATCCTCGAAGAAAGCCACGACCAGGGAATCATGTGCCGGCCGCTGGATCAGCCGGAAACAAAGCTGTGTGACAACACCCAAAGTCCCTTCGCTTCCGGCCAGCAATCTTCGGATATCCAAACGATCACCCGTGACCAGCCCGCGCAGGTTATAGCCGGCCGTGTTGCAAAGAATGTTCGGATAGGCTGTTTCGATGTTCTGCCGATGATCCCGATACAATCCGGCCAGTTTGCGGAATGAATCCGGCAGTTCACTAATGGGCGTCTCCAGACTGCGGCTTAGCTGAGAAACGGTTCCATCACTCCAGACCACTTCCGCATCCAAAACATAATCGGCGACGTTGCCGTATTTGACCGAATGAGCACCGCTGGCATTGGTTCCAAACATTCCGCCGAATGTCGCATATTCGCCACTCGACGGATCCGGGGGGAAAAACAGCCCAGTCCCGTCGAGCTTCTTCTCCAGTTCGCCCAGCCGATACCCCGGCTCGCAGACAAAATACCCACCGGGTACATCCAGATCGATCAACCGGTTCATGAACCGGGAGAAATCGATGACGATTCCGCGGCCCAGCGCCGAGCCACACAACCCGCTTCCCGCCCCCCGGGGGTGGACGGTCAATCCGTTTTGAGCCGCAAACCGGACAACCCGGACCACATCCCCATTGTCAGCCGGATACACCACGGCCGCCGGCTCCACCTGAAAGATGCTTCCATCCGTGGAAAGCAATCGACGGGTGATTTTATCGACAGCAACGATTCCATGAATCTTTCTTTGAAGTGAATCGAAGTTCACGCTCCCCCTATCCAGCTGCCGGAACGGCTTCGGCGATGACCCGGCACAAAGCGAAAATCGCCCGGTTGTGAGCGTCCACCAACCGTTCATATCCCGGACCGTCCACCGGTTCGGCAATCGTCACCGGATGAGATATCGTCCCCCGGGTTCCTTTCAGATCTTTCAGGCTCCATACGGCATGCAACCGAAGTGATTCATCCGTTCCCTCCAGGCGGAGAATGCTGACCATCACCCGGTAATCCGCCTTCACCGGCTGATCATCTGAAAGGGCCATTCCCCCTTTTGGGGCAAGAAGTCCCACCAGATTTTCCACCATCACCCTTCGGATATCCTGGGAAAGATTCCCGGCCCACTGATGAAATTCGGAAAAATGGACGCGGTTGTCGGGTTGGAGAGACGCAATCTGAGGCCGCCGGAGCATATCCGGAACGGTGACCGGTCCCAGGGTCACGAGAAATCGCGCTGCAGATCGGGGCGATTCCCCGAGACTTTCCAAAGCTTGCAGGGAATAAAACTGCACCGGTTGGCTCCGGGGCAGGCAGCCGACACACAACCCGCAGGCGAGAAACCATATCAGCATTCTGGGCAACCGGGACGTCGATGTCATTTTTCTTTTCCTTTCCCCTGGAGTATCGATTCCGGATGCCTTTCCAGATAATCCAGAAGACTCCGTAAAGACTGGGCGGCCGCGGAAACTTCCCGAAGGCCTTCCTGTAACTGGAGTTGCAGGGGGGAATCCGAATCCAGAAGAGATCCGGACGCCGCCAGGGACGTGCGTGCCTGCCGAAGAGCCGCTTGGGCTTCCGGAAGTGTCTGAAGCCGAAGGTCTGCGGCCAGTTTCTGGATTTCCCCGAGACTTTCTCTCAGCGATCGAAGAGAAGCAGCTACCTCCGGGGAACGAACGATTTCTTTGGCTCCCTGAATGGTGTCCCGAATGTCCCCGGAAATCTGATCGATCGGAATTTTCTCGATTTTGGCAATCAGGTGCCCGATCTTGGAGCCGATTTCCTCAATCGGAGTCGGCATGGTGGGAATAACCGGAAAGGTATCTCCATAGAGAACTCGGGCGGGAGGCGCATCCGGGAAAAAATCCAATGATATGTACTGTTGGCCGGTGACCAGATTCCCGGATTTCAGTTGGGCTCGAAATCCTTTAGCCACCAGGAAGTCGATCACCCGCTCTTTCTCATTGTACCGGGTTCCTTTTTTCAGATAGATCCGACCCGGTTCGATAACAATGACCACGGGGATTTCAAAGGTTTTTTGGTCGGCGTCATATTCCATTCTCAGATCGACAACCTCCCCGATGGGAATGCCCCGGAATTCCACCGGTGCCCCCGGGGACAATCCACGAACCGATCCGCTGAAATACAACATATAACGGGTTTTATCGATATAGCTTTTTTTCAGGGCCGCTTCCCGGCTGGGATGCAAGTCAAAAACTGAATTTTCCTCGGCAGTGTCCTGCAAGGGTTCGAAAGTATCCAGTACATCGAAGGTGATACCTCCGACCATCAGGGACATCAACGACTCCGTCTGGATGCCAATCCCTTGGGCGTCCAGACGAACATTCAGCCCGCTGGCGTTCCAAAACCGGCTGTTGCGGTGAACATATTGATCGAAAGGGGAATTGATAAAAATCCGAAATGTTATATGAGATCCGTCATCAGCCAGATGGTAGGCGATCACTTTTCCGACCATGATCTGACGGTAATATACCGGTGAGCCGATTTCGATCGAGCCTTTTCGGTCCGCATTCAGGACAAAGACCCGGCCCGGATCCACGGTGGTCACGATGGGGGGTTCCTCCAGACCGTTAAATTCCCGGGATGTTTTCCCCGGTTTTCCGGGATCCAAATCGATGTAAGCTCCGGAAAACAGCGTGCTTAAGCCAGATACGCCAAAGGCCGCCACCCGGGGACGAACCACCCAGAACCGGGTGTTCTCCGTCAAATAGGATTCCGCCCCCTTGACAAATTGCGCCTGGACCATCACCCACATCAGATCCGGGCTGAGGGAAAGCCGGGTGACCAGTCCCACTTCCACATCCTTGTATCGAATCCGGGTTTTTCCTGCCTCGATACCTTCTGCGGTCTTGAAACGGATGGTCACCTCGGGTCCTTTTTCCGACAGCGCCTTGTAGATCAGCCACCCACCGATCAAGGCAGCAATCAGCGGTACGATCCAGATCAGAGATAAGTTCTTTTTCCCAGGTTTCAATACCGGGTCCGGAAAGAAATCCTCATCCGTTTCGGAAGAAATCGTGTCGTTCATGTTTGGTTTTCCTTTTCATCCCAGATCAGGCGGGGGTCGAAACTCGCGGCCGCGAACATGGTAATCACCACGACGGCAGCAAAGAAAAGTGCCCCGTTTTTGGCCTCGATGTTCGCCATGGCCCCCATATGAACCAGGGCAACCAGGATGGTGACCACGAAAATGTCCACCATGGACCATCGCCCGATCGCCTCCGTGATCCGATACAACCGGGTGCGGTCTTTTTTTCGCCAGCCGGATCCTCGCTGGACGGAAACCACCAGAAATGTCAGTATCACCAGTTTCGCCAAGGGTACGAATATGCTGGCCACAAAAATGATCAGGCCGATCGGCCACATACCAGTCTGAAAAAAATAGATCACCCCACTCATGATGGTATCCTCCTGCACCACCCCCATGGAGGTGACCCGGGTGATCGGAATCAGGTTTGCGGGGATATAAAATAAAATTGCTGCCACAATCAAAGACCAGGTTCTGGAAACGCTGTTAGGCTTCCGGCCGTGGAGACCGGCTCCGCATCGTGGACAGGCACCGATCAATCCGGTCTCTCTCGTAGGGTTGGAGATCAGAAGATGGCATACCGTGCAACTGACCAGGGAGGATCCGCGCGCGGTCTTTTGCAAGCTCCGGGTCATGGCTCTTCCCATGTTTTCCAAACTTCGTGGGGATCCAGCGAGGCCAGGCATGCGGCCATGACAAAAATCAGCCCCATGAAACAGAACACCGCGGTGTCCGGTATGATTTCCGCCATCTTCCCCAGTTTGACAATGGAAATGAGAACACCCACCATAAAAACTTCCATCATGCTCCAGGGTTGGATGTTCCTGAGCCAACGGAAGACATGATACATTCCCGGGGCTTTCCGG
Organism: uncultured Desulfobacterales bacterium; assembly: GCA_964614125.1. Taxonomy (GTDB): domain Bacteria; phylum Desulfobacterota; class Desulfobacteria; order Desulfobacterales; family Desulfatirhabdiaceae; genus UBA4064. The sequence continues at coordinate 23,706 of CAZTKB010000004.1, forward strand.
TGAAATCTCAACGGGAGAAGTACATAGATCAGTGAGGTCAGCTGAACCAGGGGGGCCAGGATGGTGGTAAAAAAAACGAGGGCTGCCAGGCCTCGCATCCCCTCTTCGTAGAACTGCTGGATACCGGTGATCAGAAGAGTGTGCCGCATCTGCCCCTGAACCCGAAACCCCAGAAATGGGAAGGAGTTGGCCATGATCAACAGTATCAGTCCGGCCAAAGCCAGCGCCAGAGTCCGCTCCAGGCTGTTTGTCCGAGGTTTGACCAGCAATGCTCCACAGCGAAGGCAGACTGCCGTGGTCTTTTCCGGAATCGCCGGTATGCGGTGGATGAGATCACAGTCGTGACAGGCCATACAGGATTCCCTCCTGCAGGCCTTCCGAAGGGTTCGTGTGTCTGAAATCCGCTTTATTTCAGCTTCTCGTATCGTTGGATGCATCCGTTATCTCTTGACGAGGTTGCGGGCTTTTTTTATAGTCTTTCCGGATCCCCTCGCCGGGAACCCAAGGCTGATTGCCGCCGGACATCCGGCCCGTTCGCCAACCGACATGGTACAGGCAGGTTAACCATGAGCACCGTGAAAAACATCATGACCACCACCGTAATCACCGTGGGGCCCGAGACCGAAATTGTGGAGGCGGCCCGATTGCTTTTGGAAAACCATATCAACGGCCTTCCGGTTGTAGACACCAAGGGAAAGCTGATCGGCATTCTGTGCCAGAGCGATTTGGTGGTCCAGCAAAAGAAACTGCCCTTGCCTTCCTTTTTCACCTTTCTGGAAGGGTACATCCCCCTGACCTCGACCAAACAGATCGAAAAGGAAGTGCGCAAGGCACTGGCCACCACCGTCCAGGATGCCATGACCCCGAACCCCGTTACCGTGTCCCCGGATACGGAGGTTGCACAGGTCGCGGAATTGATGGTGGATAAAAACTTTCATACCCTCCCGGTCGTACAGGAAGGCCGGTTGGTCGGCATCGTCGGCAAGGAAGACGTCATCCGGACCTTGGCAGGGCTTCCCGCCTCCCGATCCGCCTAATCCGGAAGCAGGTCATAAAAATAGGTCATTGTGTCCGACCGGGTGATAATCCCGATCATTTTATCGTTTTCCACCACCGGCAGGCGGCCGACATCATATTTCACCATCAGGCGCGCCGCCTGCATCGGGCTTTTTCCGGGTTCGATCGTCACGACATTTGTGCTCATAAAGGCTTTGACCGGTGCTTTCAAGCGACTTTTGGATTTTATTTTCTTGAAGTCCCTCCGGGAGATCATCCCCACGAGACGTCCGTCATCTTCCACCGGCAGCCCCGTGCATCCTTTTTTTCGAAGAATTTCTCCCGCCTCCTCCATGGTGGTGTCCGGAGAAATCGAGACGACCGGAAAAGACATTAGATCACTGATCTGAACCGAAACATGCCGGTTGCCTTGAATCAAATCCAGGATCATGCTCTCCACTGCTTCCGCGTTGACGGATTTGAGCATGGCGGAACCGGCTCCGGGGTGACCGCCCCCACCCAGGCTTTTCATCAGAAAACCCATATCGATCGCGTCGATGTTGCTGCGCCCGATCACCATGCTTCGCTGCCGTTCCCGGTCGGTGAAAATGCCGAAAGCCGCATCCACATTCATAATCTCCCGGTACATCCGAACCACCACTGCCAGGCTGTCCACATGTCCCTGGATGTCCAGCTTGTTGATGCTGACGCTGAATCCGTTGACCCGGACACGGTCCGCGGACTGAAGCATTTCGAAAAGAATGTTTTTCTGTTTTTCCCCATACGCCGGCCTCAGGAAGGATCCCAGAATGTTCAAATCGGCTTTCTGTTCCAGCAGGTATCCCGCCGCGAATGCATCCTCGGCCCGGCTGGAAGGAAACATCAGATTTCCGGTATCCTCATAAATCCCTGTCAAAAACAGCGTCGCCTGAATCGGAGACACTTCAATATGGCGTTCTTTCAGCTCCCGGATCATCAGGGTGATGTTCGCGCCCATCTCTTCCACGCATTTCCAGGCAGGATCAATATCTCCCGGAATCATGTGATGGTCCCACAATCGGATCGCAAGCCCTTCCATCTCCTTCAGGCGGCCCATTCTTCCCAGACGTCCCCAGCAGTTGACATCCACCACCACCGCAGAGGTCACCCGGTCGATATCAATTTCATCCGGTTCAAACAATTGAAACACATCCTTATGGATGGACAGAAACTGCCTCACATTCGGATTGACCGTCCGGGAAATGACTGGGACCGTTCCGGGGTAGATCAGGGTGGCGGCGATCAGAGAGGCAAGAGCATCGAAATCCGTGTTTTTATGGGTGACGGCGACCTGCATGGATAAGATCCTGTGTGCTACCGGGGTTGAGATAAATCGACTTTTGTCGATTCGGAACATGCCTGCCATTCAATCCGCGGACTTGCGCCCCCTGGACCGGCGGTGAGTTGGGGTGTCCGATCGGCAGGAGGAGATGCCTCCAACTGCAGCCTGAATTTTTCGATTTCCATCCGGCTCTCGATAGTTCGGCGTGCCAGAAGATATCGCAGATAGATAATCCAGAGTATAATACCCAGAAAAGCGAACGCAAGCGCCGCAAAGAACCATTTGAAACGAACAATGGTTTCGACCCCCAGGTTGCCCAGGTAGATGAAAAAGTTGGGGACAATCCAGTAGGAAAGAACGCCGACCAGAACCAGGAACCCGATCGCGAATATATTCAGACGTCCCACGGCGGCCAGAATCCGTTCCAGCCGGGTTTCGTATTCCGTGGTTTTTTCGGGGGATCTTCTGGAATCCGGCGGGCTGTTCCCGTAAACCAGCGCTCCCACGGCACGGGAAATAAAGGCAAACAGCAACACCGCACCGATCGGAATGCCCAGTGCCGCGCTGAGCCAGGCCCTAAAAGGAAACGGTTCCTCCCGCGTGACCAGATTAACCTGATACTGATCCAACGGACCGAATGTTTTTTCAAAATAGTATTTATTGAAACTGCTGAGGCTGTTCCCGTCAGACACATGAATCACGTTGCCGCGTTGGTCGCGGATTTCCAGGTAGGATTTTCGGCCGGACTGGATCGCGGCAATGGCGAAAATTTCCAGTTCGATCAGAAACACGCCAATGGCGATAATGACAAACAGGGTCTTGTTTTCTCGAAACAAAGATGACATATTGGGTACGATGATCCAGATCCGGGTCGAACCGGCCGCCCATCCGCCACACACCGGAATTCTGGGCCGCCGGATCGAGTATGTTCACTGAATGAATATCATACAGTGGTTTGAAGATTCAAGCTGGAAAAAGATCGAACAGGGAAGGCTGATGAAAGAAATACGCCATCAGGCACGAAGGATGTTGGAAGGGTTTTGCCGGGTTTGTCCAGTCTGTGACGGAAGAGCCTGTGCCGGAGAAGTTCCGGGGATGGGGGGGATCGGGACCGGCGCGACCTTCCGGGATAATATTCGATCCTTAGCCGAAATTCGCTTTGCGATGCGGGTGATCCATGACACGGCTCAACCCAACACTTCCGTTTCCCTGTTGGGAATGAATCTGGACCTCCCTGTTTTGGCCGCCCCGATCGGCGGCGTGTCCTTCAATATGGGCGGAAAAGTCTCTGAATCGGAATATATCGAATCCAAGCTTTCCGGATGCCTCGACAGCGGGATCATCGGGTGCACCGGAGATGGAGTGCCTGATTTTATTTATGAATCCGGATTTCAGGCCATCCGGAAACTCGGCGGACATGGTATCCCCTTCATCAAACCCTGGGAAGATCGGGAACTTTATGAAAAACTGGAAAAAGCTCTGAAAACCGGGGCCCGAACCGTCGGGATCGATGTGGATGCCGCCGGATTGATCACGTTACGCCTCATGGGCCGACCGGTCTTTCCCCGGACTGTTGACAAACTTTCCCGTATCATGGCCGACACACATACGGATTTCATTCTCAAGGGCATCATGACCCCGGAAGACGCCCGACTGGCCGTGGATGCCGGCGCCAAGGCCATCGTGGTATCCAATCACGGAGGAAGGGTCCTGGATCATGTTCCCGGTACCGCCCGTGTACTGCCGGAAATCGCCGCCGCCATCCGGGGAAAGATATCCGTCCTGGTTGACGGCGGAATTCGAAGCGGAGCCGATATCCTCAAAATGCTGGCACTGGGCGCGGACGCGGTGTTGATCGGAAGACCGTTTTCGATTGCGGTGCTGGGCGGAGGGGCATCCGGTGTGGAACAATATATCAAACAGCTGAAAACCGAGTTGATGCAGGCGATGGTCCTAACCGGCACCGCGGACCTTTCCCGGGTTGATGACCGGATCCTGGTTTTCCCTAACCGACAACCGTTGTTTGCGGGAATGAATTCATGAGCAAAGTCGTTCTTTCCGTATTCGGTCCAGACCGTCCCGGTATTCTGGCCGCAGTTTCCCGCCTGCTGTTTGAGCAGGACTGCAACATCGAAAACGTCACCCAGACTATTCTCCAATCCGAGTTTTCCGGTATTTTCATCGCCGAAATTCCGGAAAGACTGAGCGTTTCCAGATTGCGGGATCTGCTGAATTCCGCCATCGAACCGATGGACCTCCAGGCATACGTCAAGCCCCTGCAATCCAGCCTTCCCGCCTTACACGGGAAGGCCAGCGAACCGTTTGTCATCACGACCCGCGGGCCTGACCGAAAGGGACTGGTTGCCCGAATCACCCGGATCATTGCGGACTACGGGGTCAACGTAACCAACCTGCAGGCCGTGTTTCGGGGTGGAGATAACCCCTTTGACAACATGATGATCTATGAAGTGGACATACCCACAGACATTGATCAAAATGCCTTTCAGGCGGACCTCCGTCGACAGGCGGCTGAACTTGACCTGATCGTCAGCATTCAGCACCAGAAAATCTTCGAGGCCATCAACCGGGTGTAGCCACTTCAAAACGGGAGTTTTCATGCTCAGCACCACCGAAGTCATCTCGACACTCGAAATGCTCCAGAATGAACATCTGGATGTGCGAACCGTCACGCTTGGGCTCAACCTTCTGGATTGTGCCAGCGACAACCTGGACCGTTTCCGGGACAACATCCGCCGGAGGATCTTGGAAAAGGCCGGCCGCCTCGTGTCGGCATGTGATTCCATTGGTGACACCTACGGAATACCGGTGGTAAACAAGCGGATTTCCGTCAGTCCCATCGCAGTTGCCGGAGCGTGCTTTTCTGCGGACCAGCTGGTTCACATCGCCCGGACCTTGAACGATGCCGCAGCCGAAGTACGGGTGGATTTCATCGGCGGGTTCACTGCCCTGGTTGAAAAAGGAATCGCACGGGGCGACCGGGCGCTGATCGAGGCGATCCCCCCTGCCCTGACGGAAACCGAGCGACTCTGCGCATCCGTGAACGTCGCTTCGACGCGGGCCGGCATCAATATGGACGCCGTCATGTTGATGGGAAAAACTATCCGGGAAGCGGCCCGCCTCACCGCAGACCGGGATGGACTGGCCTGCGCCAAACTGTGCGTCTTCGCCAACATTCCCGAGGACATCCCGTTTATGGCAGGAGCCTACCTGGGAATCGGTGAGGCCGATGCAGTCATCAACGTCGGCGTGAGCGGTCCTGGAGTTGTCAAAAAAGCCATCGACCGGGCACTCGCCTCCGATCCGTCCCTCAATCTGGGACAGATCTCCGAAATCATCAAACGGACCGCTTACAAGGTCACCCGGGTCGGAGAATTGATCGGAAGGGAGGTAGCGCAAAAACTCGGAATCCGGTTCGGAGTGGTCGATCTCAGCCTGGCGCCGACCCCGAATGTCGGCGACAGCGTCGGAGAGATCTTTCAAAGCCTGGGGCTGGACAGCATCGGCGTACCGGGCAGCACGGCCGCTTTGGCCATGTTAAACGACGCGGTGAAAAAAGGAGGCGCCTTCGCCAGTTCCCATGTCGGGGGCCTGAGCGGTGCGTTCATCCCGGTCAGCGAGGATCTCAACATCGGCGAAGCGGCCGGAAAGGGCTTTCTTTCCCTGGAAAAACTGGAAGCCCTCACTTGTGTCTGCTCAGTCGGGCTGGATATGGTGGCCATCCCCGGAGACACCTCGGCGGAAACCATCGCGGCCGTTATCGCTGATGAGATGGCGATCGGGGTGATCAACAAAAAAACCACAGCAGCCCGGCTGATTCCGGTTCCCGGGAAACAAGCGGGAGACCGCGCGTTTTTCGGAGGGCTTCTCGGGGAAGCCCCGATCATTCCGGTAAACAACGGAACTCGGCCCAATCGCTTTATTCGGTTGGGCGGGCTGATTCCCGCACCGATCCACAGCCTGACCAATTGACCGGACGGCGGACACTCCTCAAAAAAAACCATTGTTATTCCAAGGTCCTCGTTTTCATAACGTACACACAAGGAGGAAGACATGGCTAACCGAGAAGCCGGCCGGGCCGGCCCGATTTTCAAGGTGCTGATCATCGGAATCGTTTTCGGCGCGATCCTGACCGCCGGAGCGGGTTTTGGAATGAAAATTTCCGACGAGCGTCCGTTCTGCTCCAGTTGCCATATCATGTACGAAGCGGCCCGGACGCACAAAGAGTCTCCTCATGCCAAAATTTCATGCAACGAATGTCATTCCCCGCACAATCTTCTGAAAAAACTGCCCTTCAAGGCGGCGTCCGGAACCCGGGATGTGTTTATGAACACCTTCGGCAGTCCCGAGGAACCGATTCATGCCGGTGACACCACCCGGCAGGTGGTAAACGTGAATTGTCAGAATTGCCACACGGTCACCAACATGAACGTGGCCAGCATGGATGCAAAGCCCTTTTGCACCGATTGTCACCGGAACGTCCAGCATATGCGCATGAAACCGATCAGCACAAGGAAGGTGTCCGATGTTTGATAACAACCATACCCGACGGATCGTTTGCTTTTTCCTGTTGACCGCTGCCGCGCTGGGATTTTCCGCCTGCTCGGATGTTCCGGAGTTGACGGTTCCCGTGTATCAGACCAAATTGCCTTCCGAAGAAATCAAAAACAGCGCTTTCAAGGCCGAATTCCCCCGGCATTATGATTATTACCTGCGGAACGATGAAAGCGAGATCATGACCGAATACAATGGTTCGGTCCCGTACAACAAACACAACAACGTCGACCCGCTTCCGGAAGGATACAAGCATGCCCAACCCTACTTGAAAAACCTGTGGCTGGGATATCCTTTCAGTTATGAATATCGGGCCGCCAGGGGCATACCCATGCGGTAGAGGATTTTCTGCACATCGACCGGATCAACACCTACGGGGAAAACGGCGGCCTTCCCAACACCTGCTGGAACTGCAAGACCCCGAAAATGCTGGAATGGCCCAAACAATTCGGAGACGAGTTCTGGGGTAAAGACGTCAACACTCTGCGGGACAAGCTGGATCCCCGGGATCACACCATCGGATGCGCCAATTGTCACGACCCCAAAACCATGGAACTGCGCCTCTACAGCATTCCGCTCCAAGACTATCTGAAACTGTCGGGCAAAGATTTTAAAACTCTGCCCAGAAACGAGAAGCGGGCCCTCATGTGCGGCCAGTGCCACGTGGAATACTACTTTTTGGACAAATCATTCGGACCGGCCAAAAAGGTGAAATTCCCCTGGGACAACGGGATGGATCCGGAAGAAATTTATACCTACTACATGAATGTGGGAGAGTGTACGGTCAAGGGATTCGAAGGCAATTTCGTGGATTGGACGCACCCGGTATCCAAAACCCCGATGCTCAAAGCCCAGCACCCGGAATACGAGAACTGGATCAACGGCCCCCACGGAGCCGCCGGAGTCTCCTGTGCCGACTGTCATATGGCCTACGTACGAACCGAGGATAAGAAAAAAATCTCCTCCCACTGGTGGACATCCCCGCTAAAAGATCCGGAATTGCGGGCCTGCCGGCAGTGCCATTCGGACAAGACCCCCGAATACCTGAAATCCCGCGTTTTGTTCTCCCAGAAACGAACATTTGACCAGTTGTTGATCGCCCAGGAATTGTCCGTCAAAGCGCATGAAGCGGTCCGGCTCGCTTTGGAATTCACGGGGGAAAAATCGGAAAAATATGAACAACTGGTGATCGAAGCCCAGCAGAATATCCGAAAAGGACAGTTTTTCTGGGATTATGTATCCGCGGAAAACAGTGTGGGTTTTCACAACCCGGTCAAGGCACTGACTACCCTGGCCACCTCCCAGCAATGCAGCCAGAAGGCGATCGATTTGGCCAGCGAAGCCACCGGATTTGCCATCGCCGGGAACCTGGCGGGGGATATTCACCAGATCGTTCCACCGATTTTAAAACACAGCCGAAAGCTGCAGCAGGATCCGGAACATATGAAAACCCATGTCTGGTTCCGCTACATCCCGCTGCTTCCGCCGGCGGAAAAGTTCTGGGACGGCCAAAAACGTCTCCGGGAGCCGGCAGCCTGATCGGGATCCCCTATCCTTCCAACCAAGCAACCATAATAACCCAGGAGGAACATGGGGAGCGCCGTACCACCGGCGCCCCCCATGGAATCATGCCTTGTTTCGCTCCTCGTCCCGCAGAACCCGCCGTAACACCTTTCCGACCGGAGAAGTAGGCAATACTTCCCGGAATTCGATGGATTTGGGCCGTTTGTACCCGGCGAGTCTCTCCTTGCAGAATTCCAGGATTTCCTCTTCCGTGGCCGTTTCACCCGGCAAAAGTTGCAGGAACGCCTTGACCGATTCGCCGCTCCGAGAATCGGGAACCCCGACGACCGCCGCATTGGCCACCTTGGGATGAGCGTACAACACTTCCTCCACTTCCCGCGGATAGCAGTTAAACCCGCCGACCAGGATCAGATCCTTTTTCCGGTCCGTGATGACAATATACCCTTCCTCATCGATATGTCCGATATCTCCGGTCAGAAAATACCTCTTCCCGTTTATTTCCCGGAAAACCGCCTGATTTTCCTCTGGTTTATTCCAGTATCCCGCCATGACCTGGGGTCCGCAAACCGCGATCTCTCCATCTTCTCCATCCGGAAGGAAATTTAGCCCGGTTTCGGTATCCACAATTCGGATATCGGTATTCGGCATGGGAAATCCCACGGAACCGAATTTCCGTTCGGTGGTGTTGGTCGGATTCAACGAAATGACCGGAGATGTCTCACTGAGACCATAGCCCTCGAAAATGATGCATCCGGTTTTGGCCTCGAATTTTCTGGCCACCTCGGAAGGAAGCGGGGCCCCGCCGGATCCGCAGCACAGAATCGAATCGAGCTTGTATTGATCCAGTTGAGAATGGTTCATGAAGGCGATGAAAATGGTCGGAACGGCAATCATGAGGGTGGTACGGTATTTTTGTACCGCCTTCAACACTTCCGTGAACGGAGGATTTCCGGCCCTCGGATCTGGGACGCAGACCAGTTTGCTCCCGCTGGCGCAGGCACCCAGCAAACAAAGGGTAAGCCCGAAACTGTGATACCACGGCAATACCCCCAAGTAGCAATGGAACCCGCCGTGCCGGAGTTTTTCCGGGGCAGCCCCTTTTTCGTGGGGGATCCGGATCCATTCGAATACGGCCTGGATATCAAAAACAAAATTGGTATGGGTTAGAGCGGCTCCTTTTGGTACTCCGGTCGTTCCGCCGGTATAGATGATCAGCGCCAGGTCTTTGGCCGGATCAATGGATACCTTCGGTTTGTCGGGAGAAGCGGAGGCGACGACCTGGTCGAACATCAGATGCCCGGGGGAATGGGAGGCCGCCTTGGGGATTTTCCCCAGCAAACCGCCCAATAATCCTTTTAGGGGAGGCAGATAGGACTTCACGTTACAGACCACCACGGTTTGGACATCCGTATTTTCAATGGCCTTGACAGCCGTCGGATATAAATGGGGATGATCCATGACAAACACGGCCTTGGCACCGGAATCCCGAAGCTGGTAATTCAGTTCGCCTGCCGTATAGACGGGGTTACAGGTCACACATATCGCTCCCGCCTTCAGGATCCCGAAATACACCGCCGGATAATGAGGAATGTTCGGGAGGAAAATGGCCACCCGGTCGCCTTTAGCAATCCCCCTGGACAAAAGAAAGTTCGCCACCCGATTGGCGGTATCGTTGACCTGGGAGTAGGTTTTGGTGCCGTCACTGAAAATGGTGTACACCTGATTCGGATATTTCCGGGCGGCTTCTTCCAGAAAGGAGAAAAGCGGTTGATCAAATCCGGTGATCTCGCGGGCAATGCCTTCGGGCCATTTTTTCGTTCTCGAAACATTGTCTGACATACGGGTTCCTCCTATCGGATACGGTATCAGGGGGGATGGACGTCCAGAAAACCAATCAACGCAACGAACCGGGTAAATGCTGTTCATCGATTCAATTTGAATCAGTAAATAGTGTCAGACTACAGAAGACTGGTACAAATATCAATCGTTTTCCATTTTCACGAAATTATTGCGTTGTCCCACGTTGTAGGGGCGGATTTCAAACCCGCCCCTACCTGATCAGGACCCTGATGCCCCCCGGATCCTGTATTGAACCCAAGGGACGACCTGTGATATGGATCTCTCCGAAAATGTATTCCATCAACACAACCGATACGGCACGTCATCCTCATCAACAAGGCAATAAAAAAACATGAAGTTCGATCTGAAAAACCTCACCCGGATTCACCGACGTCAATTCGACATCGTGATCTATGAAACCCGAAACCCGTTTTTTTTCGTGGAAGGCAGACTGGTCGATACCCGTTACCGCAAATCCCATTACATGAACGGCACCACCAAGCCCCGTGGCACCTTGCACCACATGATGATCCGGATGCAGGTGAGTCTGCCGGGATTGGTCATCGAAGATATTGAGGCCCGGATGAAAACCGCACCCCGGAACGAATGCCGGGAAGTGGAAAAATCCCTGTCCGGAATTCGAGGTACCCCCATCGCCGCCGGTTTTACACGAAAGGTAAAAAACCTCTACGGCGGCGCCAGGGGATGTACCCATCTGATCGCTCTGTTGCTTGCCATGGGAACGGCGGCCGTCCAGGGGGCCTGGTCGATTTCGGCCCAACATCCCATTTCACCGTCTTCTTTCAGTCCCCGATCGTTGAAATTGTTGGAAAACACATGTCATCTGTGGAGATCCGACGGCCCGCTGGTACCGGAATACCGCTTTAGAATGGAGGAAAACCGCAAAGAGGGCGGGGAGGAGCCATCCTCACTCCAATCGCCTCAAAAACCCAGGCGGACGAAAACATGAAACCAAACCGGATCTCCTCATTCGCCCGCTTCCTTTCCCGGACATTCGCGGCAACCATCTCCCTGGCCGTTCTGGCCGCTTTCTGGTATTGGGCGGGAAACCCGGTTTTGCTGGAAGAACCACATCCCGCATCATCCGGGCTCCTGCAAAGTGTTTCCTACACCCCTCTGAAAGGAAACGAATCCCCCCACCAATTCACACGGGGAGACCCTGTTCCGGAAAAACGGATTCGAGAAGATCTGGCCATTCTTTCCCGAAGGTTTTCCGCTGTCCGAACCTATTCCACCATCCGGCTGGAAACCCTTCCCGAACTGGCCGCCGAATATGGCATGAAAGTCCTTCTGGGGGCATGGATCAGCTCCGACCCGGCCTTCTGCCAACGCGAGCTGCAGGAAGTGATCCAAATCGCCCGCCGATATCCGGAGGCCGTTTCGGCGGTCATCGTGGGAAACGAAGCCCTTCTGAGACGGGAAGTCACGGGGGATCAACTGGCCGGCTATATCCGCCAGGTCAAATCCGCCCTGCCGGGTATCCCGGTCACTTACGCCGATGTCTGGGAATTCTGGATCAAACATCCGGAAGTCGCGCCCGCCGTAGATTTTATCACCATCCACATCCTTCCCTACTGGGAAGACAATCCGGTCTCCATCGATGAATCACTGAACCATATCCGGGAAATCCGCGCCAAAATGAGCGCTCTGTTCCCGGACAAGGAAATTCTGATCGGAGAAACGGGATGGCCTTCCCAGGGACGGATGCGACGGGGAGCACTTCCCGGAATCGAAAACCAGGCGCGTTTCATCCGCGGTTTTGTGTCCCTGGCCGAACAGGAAGGGTGGCGCTACAACCTGATCGAAGCATTCGATCAACCCTGGAAACGTACGGATGAAGGTGCGGTAGGTGGATTCTGGGGCTTGTATGATGCCAACCGGCTGGACAAAAACGTTTTATCCGGTCCGGTCTTTCCGGTTCCCCATCAATGGAAACTTTTTCTGCTGTCTGCCGGAATCACCATTGTCTGCTTTCTGGTAACGGGGGCAATCCCCGGGATACCGTTTTTCCGGCTGATGGCTTTTTCAGTCCTGACGTGTGCGGGAGCTGTCCTCCTCGCCCTCCAAACCCATCAGTTCACCATAATCACCCGGAATTCAGGGGAGCTGGTTTGGGCTGCCATCGTGGTGGGCCAGGGGTTTTTCGCCTGTCTGTGGGCGCTCCGTTTTTGGGCTGCCGGTTCCATACCGAACTACGCCGGTCTTTGGGAGACATGGAAATTGCTCCGAAATCCATCCCACCTCTCATTCGATCGGCGGCAATATCTACGTCGGCCGGAGGTTTTTGTCCTGTCGGTCATCCGAATCAGCGTCTTGGTTTGCGCCCTGATTGCGGCGACGGGGCTTTTGCTGGATTCCAGATACCGCAGTTTTCCGAATGCCGGATTCCTGGTGTCTGCATTCGCTTTTGCCTGGATGAGCGGGAAAAACCAATCCACTCAGGCCGGCGGAGCCATGGAGAGAATCATCGCCATTCTTCTGACCGCTTCCGGGTTGGGGATTTTTTTTCATGAAACCTATCACAATCATCAGGCGGTTATCTGGAGCGTTGTCTGTGTGATCCTGTCTTTTCCTCTCTGGCGGGAAAGCAGGGGAAGCCCGCTGTTCCGTTGGGTAGCGGCACTGATTTCCCTGGCCGGAGCGTACTGGTTTCTTTCCACCAGGATCCGGGAATTTCTTCATACCATCGGAGATTGCGCGCAGTCACCGGCCGAGGGGCTGTGCCTGGTCCGGACCATGATGGGGATGATGATGTTCGACCAGGTATTCGGTATATCCAGCCTGGTGATATGTGCCCTGGCCTTATGGATCAATCATCCGGCCGCGCTGGCCGTGTCTGCGGCCGGGGGAATGATGGCGATCATGTTGTACAATGGGGACATGGGCATTATCGCTCTGGTTCTTTCGACCGTCGCCTGGATCGGAGCCGCACCGGACAGGGGGCAAGGATCGCCCGGGAAATATTAGTCATCCTATCTGTCATTATCATTATTGAAATCAGGTGATTCGGTGGAACATTTCTTTTCCAGACGATTGATTCTTTCCTCGATCATCTGCATTTCGATCTGTAAATTTTTCAATATGGGAAGCAATTCCTGCTCAGCATTGC
>CAZTKB010000005.1:0-32571 GCA_964614125.1 uncultured Desulfobacterales bacterium
GGCGGAGGGGCTCCATGAGGCTGTAGGAAATCGCCAGCTTGCCCAGAGTTGTGGATTCCCCTCCTGGCAGGATCAGTCCATCCAGACCTTCCAGGGCCCCGGGTTGGCGAACTTCCCGGCAGGCGACGCCCATCTGCGTCAGCATCCGGATATGCTCAGCAAATCCGCCTTGAAGCGCCAGCACTCCGATGGTGCAGCGAATGGACATCACCAGCCCCGAATAGCCAGAAGCTCATTTTCCGGCATGGTGGATACCGATCGCCCCACCATGGGGTCCCCCAAGTTCCGGCTGGCCGACGCGATCACGGCCGGATCCCGGAAATGGGTGGTCGCTTCCACGATGGCCTTGGCTCTTTTGGCCGGATCACCTGACTTGAAGATTCCCGATCCCACAAAGACACCCTCCACCCCCAATTGCATCATCAGGGCCGCGTCCGCCGGTGTGGCGATGCCTCCGGCCGCGAAATTGACAACCGGAAGCTGACCCAATTGACGGGTCTCCAGGACCAGGTCGTAGGGAGCGCCGATTTCTTTGGAAAACGACATCAGCTCCTCTTCCGGCATGGTACAAACTTTTCGGATTTCCCCCAAAACCGTGCGCGCATGATAGACCGCTTCAACCACATCTCCGGTTCCGGCTTCTCCCTTGGTCCGGATCATGGAAGCTCCTTCTCCGATCCGGCGAAGGGCTTCTCCCAAGTTGCGGCATCCACACACAAAAGGAATCTGAAATCGATGTTTGTCGACGTGGTGATGATTGTCTGCGGGGGTCAACACTTCGGATTCGTCGATATAATCAACACCGATAGACTCGAGAACCTGTGCCTCGACAAAATGGCCGATCCGGCATTTGGCCATGACGGGAATGGAAACGGTTTCCATGATTCGGATGATGATTTCCGGATCGCTCATCCGGGCCACACCGCCATGCACCCGGATATCTGCCGGAACGCGCTCTAGCGCCATCACGGCACAGGCGCCGGCATCTTCCGCGATTCGTGCCTGTTCGGGCGTCACCACATCCATGATCACGCCGCCCTTCAACATTTGAGCCAGTCCCCGCTTAATCCGAACGGTACCGGATTGTACTTCCGCCATATTTGCTGTTCTCCTGTATAATATTTGAGAATAATGGGATTTAAAATTTTTAATTTTAGCAAACTATTTTAAAAAAGGGAAGGAAATGAAACTGTTCTTCCAGGGTGATACGTCAAAATTGGGCACCGCTGATCTGGCGTTTCATTTCTGTGGATGAGCCCGGCGGGGTCACCCGACCTGGCAAACGGCCGAGTCGCCCGCCGTCCGGGGGTGGCCAATTGATTTCACTGATTGATGGAGATTATGCGGCCAGGCGGCTGCTGTGGAAATATAAAAAGAAAAATCAGGTGGGAAACATCCGCGTTTCCATTGGAATTCGATCCGATTCATTTCCGGAAGATGGATCATTTTCGGGATCTCGGATTCTCCCCTTTCAAGATTTTCTGAAAGCTGTATATCCTTCGGCCGAGAATGTTTAATATTTCCTGCTGTTCCAGGACATCGGATTCCGGTATCAGGTCCAGGCGGCGGAGCAGAAACAGGATATTGGCGGTTCGGAACACACTTCCTCTGGCCTGGTCCAGTATCCGATCAAACACGGAATCGGAACTGGCGGCGGAGCCTTCTGCAATCAGATCGGGGATGTTGCAAGCGGACTCGATCAATCGTTCGGCGAGAAGATTCTCCTGCTTTCGTTTCAACGACGTTGATATATCATAGATCATCTCGCTGATATCCATTCCCATTCTCCAAATTTCCAGATCCTCAAAACGGAATCGCCCGGGCTGTTTTTCGTTTTTTTCCCGGCTGGTGGCTGGTTCCGCTTTTTCGGATGATGCATAACGGTTCCGGTTTGAACCCCTCTCTCGGGCGGATTTAACTCCTGATGATTCCATGTCAGACAGTCCTTTTCAAATTTGGGGTGGCGTTTTTTCGGAAAAATACCGTCAACGTGTAAGCGTTTCCGGCACCGGGGTCTGTTTCCGGAGCGATGACTCGGTCGCCCCGGAGGCGGGGACCCGACGGAAGTATCGACTTTATCTCGACAGCTCGGACTATTGGGATTTGACTCGTTTGGCGGGTGGAGCCGGCACCGGCCCTACGGTCAGGGTATTTTGGTTGGATTCCCATATCTTCGGTCCGACACCGGGTACATTGACAATGTCAGATGCTTTTTGAAACGGACCGTTGGTTTCGCGATACTGGATGATCTTTTCCGCAAGCTTGGGACCGATTCCTTTGATTTTGGCCAGTTCTTCGATGGAAGCGGTGTTAATGTTCAGGGTGCCGCTATCCGAGGAATACGCCACGGAAACCACCGCCACTACCGATACGATCGCCAAAGCGATCAGCCACCTGCACGAATGTCTTTTCATGACAGCCTCCTTGTAAATGTAATGGGATCAGATTGTATTGGAAGAGAAATCATCCGGTTGACGGGCTGAAATTCCGTCGAATCGTCGAGGCATCTGTAATACAGCAAAAAAATGAAATCAATAAAAAAATAATATTGTATGAAAATTAGGTATAAATAATATGCGGACCACTCCAACAAATCGGTTTTCCGGCGACTTTTTGGGCAGGGTTCCATTTTCATTTTGACAAAATGGAAATGACCCTATATTTTATTATTTTTCTTAAATTAATACAACAGGTAACCAGGCGTCGGCCGCCGCCGGCGCAGGAGGACGCGGCGATCGGCGTATGGATTATTTTTTGACGGTATTGGGAATGGTCATGGTGGTGGAGGGGCTTCCTTATTTCGCCTTTCCGGAAAAAATGAAGCAGTGGCTGGAAAAGTTGCGGGAAATTCCCGAAGATTCCATGCGGAAAATCGGATTTTGCATGATGCTGGCGGGGTTGGCTCTCGTCTATATGGGAAAGAGGTGACGAGTTGTTTTCCCTGGCCGATTACGATTATGATCTTCCCACGGAACGGATAGCCCAGCAGCCGTCGGAACACCGGGACCGCTCGCGGTTGCTGCGCCTGACCCGGTCCGGCAAACGTTTGTCTCATCATCATTTTTATGATATCGTCCAATTTATTCAACCCGGTGACGTTCTGGTATTGAACAACACGGAAGTGGTTCCCGGCAGGCTGATCGGCAGAAAATCGACGGGTGGACAGGTGGAGTTGTTGATTCTGGACTATGCTGAGGCCTCCCGTTGTTCCGATCGGTCCGGTGATATTGAATGTACCTGCCTGATCAAATGTTCCAAAAAACCCAAACTCGGATCCGAAATATTGTTGGATCACGATCTCACGGCCCGGATCGTCAACATCGGTGAGGAAAGCTACCGGGTACGGTTCCACAGCGACCGGCCTTTCGAAGAAGTGCTCTATCGAATCGGCCGGATGCCTTTGCCGCCGTATATTCGGAGGGAAAGACCGGAAAAATCCGAATGCGATGATCGAAGGCGATACCAGACTGTTTACGCAACCCGGAAAGGAGCCGTCGCGGCTCCCACTGCCGGGTTGCATTTCACTCCGGACCTTCTGGATCGTCTACGGCATAAAGGTGTGATCCTGGGTTTTATTACCCTGCATGTCGGTTTTGGTACTTTTGCGCCGGTCCGCGTCGACGATATCCGGGCACATCGGATTCACGAGGAATATTTTCTGATTTCCCCGGAAACGGCGGCTATCGTGAACTCAGCCAAACAAGACGGCAAACGTGTTGTCGCAGTTGGCACCACCTGTGTCCGGACATTGGAATATGCCGCAGGACCGGATGGAATGGTTTCACCCGGTGGCGGCTGGTGTGACCTCTATATTTATCCCGGATTTAATTTTTCCGTGGTGGATGCCATGATCACCAATTTTCATCTGCCGAAATCCACGCTACTGATGCTGGTTTCCGCGTTTGCCGGCCGGGACCGGATCGTAGCTGCGTACCGGGAGGCTGTGGAACAGGGTTACCGGTTTTACAGCTATGGCGATGCCATGCTGATAGACTGAACGCGATGAACCGTTTTTCCGTTCTTCACCGATCGTCAACCAGCAAAGCCAGGGCCGGGGTTTTGACCTGTATGCACGGGGATGTGGAAACCCCGGTGTTCATGCCGGTGGGGACGTTGGGAACCGTCAAATCCCTGTCCCCCGAGGATCTGAAACTCTGCGGAGCCCAAATCATTCTGGGCAATACGTATCACCTGTACCTTCGACCGGGATGTGATGTTATTTCCCGTTTTTCAGGATTGCATCGATTCATGAACTGGGACAGGCCCATTCTGACGGACAGCGGAGGTTTTCAGATTTTTTCTTTGGCAAAACTTCGCAGGATCACGGAGGAAGGAGCCGAGTTTCAGTCCCATATCGATGGATCCCGGCATATGCTGACCCCTGAAAAATCCATTGACATTCAGATCTGTCTGGATTCGGACGTGATCATGTGTCTGGACCAATGTATCGCGTATCCGTCCAGCCGGCAGGAGACTATTTCCGCCATGGATTTGACCACCCGCTGGGCCAGGCGGTGCCTGGAATTCTGGAAGTCGAACTGTGATGGCGGTCATGCGTTGTTTGGAATTGTTCAGGGGGGGATGGAACCGGATCTTCGGGCCGCCTCCGCTCTTTCCCTGGTGGATATGGGTTTTTCCGGGTATGCGATCGGAGGACTGAGTGTGGGAGAACCTGCCGAACTCATGCTGGAAATGGCCGATGCCGCGATTACCCACCTGCCTGATTCGGCCCCCCGGTATGCGATGGGAGTAGGAACCCCGGAAAACCTGGTGGATATGGTGTCCCTGGGCGTAGACATGTTCGACTGCGTTCTTCCGACCCGAAACGCCCGGAATGGCCAGCTCTTTACCCGATACGGGGTTGTCAATATCCGCAATTCCTGTTATCGGATGGATGAGAACCCTGTCGAAACCGGGTGTGAATGTTACACATGCCGCAATTATTCCCGTGCGTATCTGCGCCACTTGTTCCTGAGCCGGGAAATTCTTGCTCATCGCCTGAATACGATTCATAATATACACTATTTTATCTGCCTGATGCAGCGGATACGTAACGCGATCCGGGAAGACGCTTTCGATATTTTCCGGAAAGATTTTTTTTCCCGGCGAAACCCACAAGAGGGTATCTCACAGGAGGTGGAATCATGATAATAGAACAGGTTCGGAGTGTGATTGACGGCATTCGGCCGATGCTTCAGGCGGACGGAGGTGATGTGGAACTGATCGATGTGCAGGACGGGGTAGTCAAGGTTCGGCTGAAAGGAGCATGTTCCGGATGCCCGATGTCGCAGATGACCTTAAAAAACGGCATCGAACGATTGCTGAAAGAAAAGCTTCCGGAAGTCAAATCGGTCGTTCAGGCCTGATCGCCTCCTTGAATCAACTTTTTATCGGGTCAGATGAACACCGGGTTCATCGGAAAGATGTCTTATGAGTGTAGCCAAGCATATCGAAAACATCATGGTACGATCCTCCTGGATTCGGAAAATGTTCGAAGAGGGAGCCAGGCTGAAAGCGATTCACGGGGCGGATAACGTCTTCGATTTCAGCCTCGGAAACCCCAATCTGGAGCCTCCGGCTCAATTTCATGCTGTAATTCGGGAACTTCTGGAAAACCCTGTTCCCGGTTCCCATGGATACATGGCCAATCCGGGATATCCCGAAGTTCGGAAATCGGTGGCCGAATACCTGACCCGGGAGCAGGGGGTTGTATTTTCTGCCGAGGATATTGTCATGACCTGCGGCGCGGCCGGAGGGTTGAACATCATTTTCAAGGCCATCCTGGATCCCGGTGATGAGGTTCTCACACCCACACCGAACTTTGTGGAATATGGTTTTTATGTCGGAAACCATGGCGGAGTGCTGAAAACCGTTCCCAGCCTTTCCGATTTTCAGTTGGATGTTGATGCAATTTCCTCTGCCCTGACGGAAAAAACCAAGGCGGTTCTGATCAACTCCCCCAACAACCCGACGGGTCAGATATACACTCGGGAGAAACTTCTCCAGCTTGGTCAAATTCTTACCAACTGGAGGCGGGAGACGGGTCGGACCATTTTTCTGATTTCCGATGAACCCTACCGAAAGATCGTTTATGACGGCGCAGAAGTTCCCAGCATCTATGAATGCTATGCCGAAAGCATCATGACTACATCCTATTCCAAGGACATTTCGATTCCAGGGGAACGCATCGGGTTTGTGGCTGTCAGCCCCTCATCCGCATACAAGAAGGAATTGGCCGGGGCCTTGGCTCTCACCAACCGGATTCTGGGTTTTGTAAACGCACCGGCACTGATGCAACGGGCTGTCGCCCGTCTTCAGGGGATTCGTGCAGATATTTCGGAATATGCCCGAAAACGGAAAATCCTTTGCGACGGTCTGGAGGCCTGTGGTTATCGGTTTGTCCGGCCTCCGGGAACGTTTTATCTCTTTCCTCAATCGCCGATTCCGGATGATGTCGCCTTCGTCAAGGCCCTTCAGGAAGAGTTGATTCTGGTCGTTCCGGGAAGCGGCTTCAACGGCCCCGGGTATTTCCGAATCGCTTTTTGCGTTTCGGACGAGACCATTCAGAAAGCCTTGCCAGGCTTCGGCCGGGTAATGAAAAAATTTCAGTGAACATGGGAGGCGGATATGAAGATTCTGAAAATCGACCACCTGGGAATTGCCGTCAGCAGTATCGATGCCAGAAAAGGGTTCTGGTCTGATATACTGGGACTTCATCTGGAAGGAACCGAAACCGTATCCGAACAGAAAGTCACCACTGCCTTTCTTCCGGTCGGGGAAAGCGAGGTGGAACTGCTGGAATCCACATCCCCGGACGGTGCCGTGGCCAAGTATATTGAAAAGCGGGGAGAGGGAATTCAGCATGTGGCGTTTCGGGTGGAAAACATCGAAGAAGCCCTCCAGGAACTGAAGGAGAAGGGCGTGCAACTGATCGATCAGACTCCACGGATCGGGGCCGGCGGTGCAAAAATCGCTTTTTTACACCCGAAGGCGACGGGAGGGGTTTTGGTGGAGTTGTGTGAAAGAGATTAATGGAACTGGCCGCGGCCGGATGGACCGTATCCTTTAGTAGAATTTTTTTTCGGTCAAATGGAGCATAACATGGCAGAACATTCCCAAAAACAGAAATGGATAGAGTTGGCCACCAAACAACTGAAGGGAAAAAGCCCGGAGACTCTGAATTGGAAAACCCCGGAAGGAATATTGGTCAAACCGCTGTACACGGCCGAGGATCTGGAAGGAATGGAGCATGTCAATACGCTTCCGGGACTCGCTCCGTATGTCAGGGGCCCGATGACTACCATGTATGCCGGTAGGCCCTGGACCATCCGGCAGTATGCCGGATTTTCCACGGCCAAGGAATCCAACGCATTTTACCGGAGGAACCTGGCTGCCGGGCAGAAAGGGCTTTCCGTGGCGTTTGACCTGGCTACTCACCGGGGATACGATTCCGACCATCCGCGGGTCAGCGGAGATGTTGGAAAAGCCGGGGTCGCCATCGATTCGGTGGAGGACATGAAGGTGCTGTTCGATCAGATACCGCTGGATCAGATGTCGGTTTCCATGACCATGAACGGGGCCGTACTCCCGATTATGGCAGGCTATATTGTGGCGGCAGAAGAACAGGGTGTTTCCCCCGAAAAACTGACCGGAACCATTCAGAACGATATTTTGAAGGAATATCTGACCCGCAATACCTATATCTATCCGCCTGAGCCATCCATGCGGATCGTGTCGGATATTATCGGATACTGCTCCCGGAATATGCCTAAGTTCAACACGGTCAGCATCAGCGGGTATCACATGATGGAGGCCGGGGCCAATTCCGTGCTCCAATGCGCATTTACGCTGGCCGACGGTGTGGAATATGTCAAGGCTGCGCTGGCCACCGGAATGGATATCGACGAGTTTGCCCCGCGGTTATCATTTTTTTTCGGGATCGGAATGAATTTTTTCATGGATATCGCGATGTTGCGGGCGGCTCGTTTTCTGTGGCACGAGTTGATGAGCCAGTTCCATCCCAAAAATCCGCAATCATTGATGTTACGGACCCATTGCCAGACTTCGGGATGGAGTTTGACCATGCAGGATCCCTACAACAATATTATCCGAACTACCTTGGAAGCGCTGTCCGCATCTTTGGGCGGAACCCAGTCGCTGCATACCAATTCCTTTGACGAGGCGGTCGGGCTCCCGACGGATTTTTCCGCGAGGATCGCTCGGAACACCCAGATCGTGATTCAGGAGGAATCGGAAATCTGCCATGTCGTGGACCCCTTGGGCGGTTCTTATTATGTGGAATCCCTGACTGACGGGATCATTCGGGAATGCCGGAAAATCCTGGAAGAAATTCAATCCATGGGAGGCATGGCCAAAGCCATCGAATCCGGAATGCCCAAGCTCCGCATCGAGGAATCGGCTGCCAGGAGGCAGGCCCGGATTGACCAGGGACTGGATGTGATCGTGGGGGTCAACAAGTACCGCATCGAGGAAAAACCGCTGGAGGAGGTTCTGGAGGTTACCGATTCGGTCCGGTTGGAACAGATTGCCCGGCTCAAGGAATTGAAAGCCGGCCGGGATGGAGCCGCGGTTCAGAAAGCCCTCGAGGATATCACCCGTTGTGCCGAAGGAAAGGGAAACCTGCTGGAAGCCTGTATTCCAGCCGTCCGCGCACGTGCCACTGTCGGAGAGGTTTCTGATGCCATCGAAAAGGTTTTCGGGAGGTTTGTGGCGACCACACGGGTCATATCCGGAGTGTACGCTGCCGAGTTTGGAGATCAGACCGTGATTGAAACGATTCGAAAACGTTGTGAAAAATTTGCGGAAACATTTGGCCGGCGGCCCCGTATCCTCATGACCAAAATGGGGCAGGACGGGCATGACCGGGGGATCAAGGTGGTTGCAACGGCGTATGCGGATTTGGGGTTCGATGTCGATATCAGCCCCATGTTTCAGACGCCGGAGGAAGCGGCCCGCATGGCCATTGAAAATGATGTGCACCTGGTTGGTGCTTCCTCTCTGGCGGCCGGACATAAATCCCTGGTGCCGAGGCTGATTCAATCCCTGAAAGAATTGGGAGGAGAAGATATCCTGGTGGTGGTAGGCGGTGTGATTCCGCCGGGAGATTACGATTACCTGTACCAGGCAGGGGCTGTATGTGTGTTCGGTCCCGGAACCGCGATTACAGTATCCGCCAACGAGGTGCTGAATCACCTGGAAAAACGGTACTCATGAAACCGGATCTCAACGATTATGTACGCGGCGTTCGTAATGGCGACCGCCGCATGTTGGCAAAAACCATTACCCTGATTGAAAGCTCGCTCCCCCTCCATCAGGAACAGGCGCAGACTATTTTGGAAGAATTGCTTCCGGACACCGGAAAAGCAATCCGACTGGGGATTTCCGGTGTACCGGGGGTCGGCAAGAGTACGTTTATTGAAAGCCTGGGGACCTTTCTGACTCAAAACGAATACCGTGTCGCCGTGCTGGCGGTCGATCCTTCCAGCACCCGTAGCGGCGGCAGCATCCTGGCTGATAAAACCCGCATGGAGCGGCTTTCCATTGATCCGAAAGCCTTTATCCGCCCTTCCCCCTCCGGAGGAACTCTGGGAGGTGTGGCGAAAAAAACACGGGAAACGATGTTGGTATGTGAGGCTGCCGGATACGATGTGATGATTGTGGAAACTGTGGGCGTCGGACAGTCTGAAACCGCGGTCTCCTCTATGGTTGATTTTTTTCTGGTATTGATGCTGGCCGGTGCCGGAGATGAGATCCAGGGAATCAAAAAAGGGATTTTGGAGATGGCCGACGCGATCGCCATCAACAAGGCCGATGGGGACAATGTGGAAAAGGCGGAGAAGGCCCGATCCGAATATGAAGCAGCGTTGCGGCTCCTTAGTCCTCCTTCGCCCAACTGGACGCCTCCGGTCCTGACTTGCAGCGCCTTGACGATGTCGGGAATTCCGGAGATCTGGCAAACGATTCTGGATCATCGGTCCCGATTGGAGCAAAGCGGAGAGTTGTTTTATCATCGGAAAAAGCAGGCGCTTTCCTGGATGTGGACGCTGGTGGAAGAAGGATTGAAAGATCGCTTTTACCGGAATTCCGAAATTCAGAAACACCTCCCGGGGATTTCCAGGGAGGTCGAAAATGGTCGGCTCGCCCCTGCGGCAGCGGCGGAAAATTTGCTTTTTTATCTGGACAATCCTTCGACTTCCTGGCATGGGTTTTCCGGATAGAATTCCCCATTGCAGCCATCATGAATGGATGAAAGGAAAACAAGATGGGTATTGTGGAAGACAAGATCAAGGAATTACAAGAACGTGAAAAACGTATCCTCCAAATGGGTGGGGAAAAGGCCGTCGCCAAGGAAAAGGAAAAAGGCAAGCTCACCGCCCGGGAACGGCTGGCCCTGTTGTTTGATCCCGGAACATTTCGGGAAATCGATATGTTTGTCACCCATCGCTGTGTCAATTTTGGAATGGAACGGGTGGAAATTCCCAGTGACGGTGTGATTACCGGGCACGGGCTGGTGGATGGCAGGCCTTTGTTCGCTTTTTCTCAGGACTTTACCTCACGGGGAGGGTCTCTGGGAGAAATGCATGCCAAAAAAATCTGCAAGGTCATGGATTTGGCATTGAAAGCCGGAGTTCCGTTTGTCGGAATTAACGATTCCGGCGGGGCCCGGATTCAGGAGGGAGTTGATGCGCTATCCGGATTCGGGCAGATTTTTTTCCGAAATGCACAGGCTTCCGGAGTCATACCCCAAATTTCGGCCATTCTGGGTACCACCGCGGGAGGAGCAGTCTATTCTCCGGCCATGACGGACTGGATTTTCATGGTCAAAAACACCAGCTACATGTTTATCACCGGTCCGGAGGTGATCAAATCCGTAACCGGGGAGGAAATCAGTTTCGAGGATTTGGGTGGAGCCATGGCCCACAACGAGAAAAGCGGGGTGGCTCATTTTGCCTGTGAAAATGATGCGGAAGCGATATCCCGGATCAAGAAAATGCTTTCCTATTTTCCCTCCAACAACATGGAGGATCCACCAGTCGTCTCTACCGGAGACGATCCGCGAAAGACGGATCCGGCTCTGAATGGCCTGATCCCCGACAGCCCCAACCAATCTTATGACATGAAAACCGTAATTCATTCCATTGTGGACAACGGAGAGATCTTTGAACCTCACGAGTTCTATGCACCTAATATCATTGTATGTTTCGCCCGCCTGAACGGACGGTCCATTGGAATCATCGCCAACCAACCCAAGGTGATGGCCGGATGCCTTGATATCAATGCGTCGGACAAGGCGACCCGCTTCATCCGGTTCTGTGACGCGTTTAATATACCGATGCTGACGATTGCCGACGTTCCCGGATATCTTCCGGGTAGCCAGCAGGAATGGGGGGGAATCATCCGGCATGGGGCCAAACTGCTGTGGTGTTATTCCGAAGCGACGGTACCCAAACTGCTTCTGGTCACCCGAAAAGACTACGGCGGATCCTATCTGGCCATGTGTTCCAAGGACTTGGGTGCGGATATGGCTTTTGCATGGCCGACCGCCCAGATCGCAGTGATGGGGGCCGAAGGCGCGGCCAACATCATTCATCGGAAAGAAATCAAGGAAGCCGACGATCCAGTGGCCAAACGGAAGGAAAAAATACTGGAATACGATGATCTTTTTTCCAATCCGTATTGTGCGGCCGGCAGGGGATATATCGATGCCGTGATTCTGCCCAGCGAAACCCGCCCCAGGCTGATTGATGCGCTCGAAATCATGTGTTCCAAGCGGGAAATCCGGCCGCCCAAAAAACATGGAAACATTCCGGTGTAACCGGTTGCCGGCGAAAGGATACAGATCTATGCAAAAAACGAAAAAAACCGCTGCCGCTCTTGCCGCTGTATTCGCCTTTATCCGGGATCAGGAGGATATTCTTGCCGCCGGTTCGGTTTCGGGCGAGACGGTAACACCGTCCCGGGAACCCGCACCGCCGGTTTCCTTCTCCAACTGGGGAATGAGCGGCCGCAGGGATATGATGCAACTACGGAATCTGATGCAGCTCAGAACGTTTCAAAAAGGCGGAATCCGCTGATTGGATCCTCTATTTCGGACAAAATTCGGCAACCGTTTTCCATCCATATAGTTGATGAGGAGAAAGTGAACATGAGTGACCACGATCAAGTCAAAATGACGGAAATGAATTACAGTCCCGACCGGCCGAAAGCTAAAAACCCGGTCAAGATCGAAGACCTGACTTTCCGGGACGGGCATCAGTCTCTTTTTGCGACCCGGGGGCGGACGGAGGATATGATTCCGGTGGCGGAAATGATGGACCAGATTGGTTTCTGGGCCATGGAAACCTGGGGAGGGGCCACTTTTGACACGATGCACCGGTTTTTAAACGAAGATCCATGGGAAAGAATCCGGACGCTCAAACGATACATCAAAAAGACGCCCTTTTCCATGCTGCTTCGGGCTCAAAATCTGGTTGGATACCGGAATTACGCGGATGATGTCGCACGAGCATTCG
Source organism: uncultured Desulfobacterales bacterium (assembly GCA_964614125.1). Taxonomy (GTDB): domain Bacteria; phylum Desulfobacterota; class Desulfobacteria; order Desulfobacterales; family Desulfatirhabdiaceae; genus UBA4064. The sequence continues at coordinate 12,534 of CAZTKB010000005.1, forward strand.
TGGAAAGAGCCGCCGAAAACGGGATGGATATTTTCCGTACGTTTGACGCGCTGAACGATTACCGGAATTTTGAAACCGTTGTTCCGGTCATCAAATCCACTGGAAAACATTTTCAGGGATGTATTTGCTACTCCATGACGGAGCCCCGGATGGGGGGAGATGTCTACAACCTGGAATACTATATCAATAAGGCCAGGGAATTGGAATCCATGGGCGCGGACAGTATATGCATCAAGGATATGGCCGGGCTCATCGCCCCCTATGACGCCTATGCGATTGTCAAGGCCTTGAAACAAACAGTCAAGGCCCCCATTCATCTGCACAGTCATTTCACCTCCGGGATGTCTCCCATGTCTCATCTGAAGGCCATCGAGGCCGGTGTGGATATCATCGATACCTGCATGTCACCATATGCCTACCGAACCTCCCACGCGGCCCTCGAACCGCTGGTCATGACGCTTGTCGGAACCAACCGGGATACCGGATTCGATATCAAGGCGCTGGCCGCGATCAACGAGATCCTGGAAAAGGAAATTGCTCCTAAGTATAAACATCTGCTGGATGATACCAAACTGTCTATCATCGATATCAACGTTCTGTTGCATCAGACACCGGGAGGAATGCTGTCCAACCTGGTGAATCAGCTGCGGGAAATGAATGCACTGGATAAAATCGATCAGGTGTACGCGGAGCTTCCCAAAGTTCGAAAAGATCTGGGGCAGATTCCTCTGGTTACGCCGACCAGTCAGATCGTCGGGATTCAGACGGTCAACAATGTGCTGTTTGACGACGAAAATGAACGGTACAAGATGATCACCGCTCAGGTAAAGGATCTTTGCTATGGATTGTATGGGAAAACAGCGGTACCGATTAATCCCGAACTGCAGAAGAAAGCGTTAAAAGGATATCCTCGGGGAGAAGAACCGATCAGTTGTCGGCCGGCAGAGGTTTTGGAACCTGAGCTTCCCAAAGCCCAGGAGGAGGTCAAGGGATTGGCGGTGGATATGGATGATGTGTTGGTTTACGCATTGTATCCGGTCACCGGAAAACGGTTCCTGAACTGGAAATACGGAAAAGAGCCGGTTCCGGAAGATGTCAAACCCATTACCATGGAACAGGTCAGGGCACGCCTGGAGCTGATACAGAAAGCATTGTCCGGAAAACTGGTCGAAAAGATCGAAAAGGCCGCCCCGGAAAAAGGAGAAAACCTCCGGAAATTCAATGTCTTTGTGGATGATGAGTATTTTGAGGTCGGTGTGGAAGAAGTTGGCGGAAAACCGATTGTCAGCTACATTCAGGCCGCTCCGGCTCCTGCCCCCGTGGCTCCCACTCCGACAGCCTCCCCTGCTCCGACCGCGGCAGTTCCTAAACCTGCCCCGGCCACCAAAAAGGCCGAACCGGTGGAAGATATTCCTACTGACGGAACCGCTTTGAAAGCTCCCATGCCGGGGATGATTGTCCGGTATGAGAAAAATGTGGGAGATTCGGTTTCCAAGGGAGAAACCGTGGTGGTGCTGGAAGCCATGAAAATGGAAAACGCACTGCCGGCGCCGGTCGATGGCATAATCCAATCCATCAATTTCAAAAGCAGTGACTCGGTAGCGAAGGGTGCCGTGCTTTGTGTTATCGGATAGGCTGAAAAGTGGCAGACAGGCCGCCTGCAGGTAGTCAGGTCATCCCCTCCCCTCTTGCGGGGGAGGGTCAGGGTCCTTACGACCGGTATGAAACCAGGTTCGATCCCCTCCCCCCTTGCGGGGGAGGGTCAGGGTGGGGGGGTATCACCTTGGGAATAGAAAATGCCATTTGCCAATCAGCAATCCGTGTAATCCGTGTAATCTGGATAAATAAAAAAGCTGGAAGCCTGCATGCTGCGTGGACCGCCGTTCCGAAGGACCTGTTCCGCTTTCGCTGGGAAAAGAACTCGGAAGCGGCACTCGCAGGCTGACTTGGCTGTCCGCTTGGCAAGCAGCATATTCAACCCAGCGTCCCGGGGTGGCCGATCCCACTTTTCCCTTGGAGAAAAACTCAGACGCGCGCACTCATAGGATCGGACAGGTCCAGTTCCTGAATCACGGGTAAGGTGGAACAAGCCTCCCCCTTCCCGCTTTCCGGCAGAAAAGACTGCTGAAAAGCCGGCAGCTGGACGTAAAACTCAAAAATCTTGATCGGTCTATCCAGCTTTGGCTTTTCAGCGCTTTTACGTGGTCCGGTAAATCAACTTGGATGCGGCTTGCCGAAACTCGGCAGGCCGTTGTTCATCTGTAATGGGAGAAAACGTTCATGAAAATTCATGAGTATCAGGCCAAGGAAATGTTCCGGAAATACCGGATTCCGACACCGGAAGGGAGGGTAGCCACCAGCCTCGACCAAGCTGTGGCTGCTGCGGACGAATTGGGTGCGTATCCGGTGGTGGTTAAGGCGCAAATACACGCCGGTGGCAGGGGAAAAGGCGGTGGTGTGAAACTGGCGAGAAGCCGTGACGACGTGAAAACACTGGCTTCCCAGATTTTGGGGATGAATTTGGTAACCCATCAAACCGGACCTGGCGGTAAACACGTCGGGAAAATTCTGGTGGAGCAGGGTCTGAATATTTCCCAGGAACTCTATCTCAGTATCATTCCGGACCGGTCAACTGCCAAGATAGTTATTATCGCCAGCCAGGCCGGCGGTATGGATATCGAGGCGGTTGCAGCGGAAGCTCCGGAAAAAATAAAAAAAATCTATATCAACCCGTTGGTTGGCATTCAGGCCTATCATTGCCGGCAGGTTGGGTATGGGTTGAATTTGCCCCCTGCTGTTGTCAAACCTTTTTCTCAGCTTCTCCAACAACTGTACCGGCTCTTTGTGGAATATGACTGCTCCCTGCTGGAAATCAACCCACTGGTGATCACCGCCGATGACCAGGTGATCGCGCTGGACGCCAAAATCAATTTTGATGATAACGCCTTATTCCGTCATCCAGACGTTCTTGCCTATCGGGATCTGGAGGAGGAACATCCCTTGGAGGTGGAAGCTTCCCGGTATCAACTGAATTATATCAATCTGGATGGGAATGTCGGGAACATGGTGAATGGAGCCGGATTGGCGATGGCCACCATGGATATCATCCAGCAGGCCGGGGCTAAGCCCGCCAATTTTCTGGATGTGGGGGGTGGTGCCAACGCCGAAATGGTTGAAAACGGCTTTCGGATCATTCTAAGCGACCCGAATGTCAAGGGGATTCTGATCAACATATTCGGCGGAATTCTTCGCTGTGATATTTTGGCTGAAGGTGTGGTTCAAGCAGCCAGGAAAACAGGCATCAACGTCCCTGTTGTTGTCCGGATGGAGGGTACCAACGTCGAAAAGGGCAGGCAGATTCTCCGCGAATCCGGGCTGAACCTGATTACCGCTGTCGATTTACGTGACGCAGCCCAAAAAGTGGCCGAAATCGCAATTGCCTAACACGGAAAGAGAGGTCCTGACGTGAGTATATTTGTCAATAAAGACACCCGGTTGCTGGTTCAGGGGATCACTGGAAAGGAAGGACAGTTTCATACCCGGCAATGTGTGGCCTATGGAACATGCGTCGTGGCAGGTGTCACCCCTGGGAAAGCCGGCCAGAACATGGATGGTATTCCGGTTTATAACACGGTTCGGGATGCGGTTGATGGAACCGGAGCGAATTGCAGCATGATTTTCGTGCCACCCCCTTTTGCCGCCGATGCCATTATGGAAGCGGCCGATGCCGGCATTCACCTGATTGTGGCTATCACCGAGGGTATTCCGGTTTTGGACATGATGCGTGTGAAAAATTACCTGGAAACCAAAACCTGTCGGCTGATCGGACCCAACTGCCCGGGAATCATCACTCCTGGTGAAGCCAAAATTGGTATCATGCCGGGCCCCATTCACTTGGCGGGGGGGCCCATCGGAGTCGTATCCCGTTCCGGCACCTTGACCTACGAGGTGGTTCACCAATTGACACTTCAAAAGATCGGACAGACCACTTGTATCGGGATTGGGGGGGATCCAATCAATGGTACCAACTTTATTGATTGCCTGAAAGCATTTCAAGAGGATCCGGATACCCGAGGAATTGTGATGGTCGGAGAAATCGGCGGTACTGCAGAAGAGGAAGCTGCGGAATTTGTCCGGAATCATGTTGATAAACCGGTTGTGGGATTCATTGCAGGCCTTACGGCGCCTCCGGGCAGAAGAATGGGGCATGCCGGAGCGATTATCAGCGGAAGTTCCGGTACCGGGCAAGCCAAAATGGAAGTGATGAGGAACTGTGGAATCCATATCTGCGAAAATCTCGGTGAATTTGGACCGTTTTGTGCCGGTATTTTCCGGAAATAGAAAATTAATCCATTTTTTTGAAACCGGTTGAACCGAAACATGTCTCACAGGTGGGTAGCCTGCCATGCATGAAATGGGAATCGCCTTACAGATTATGGATATCGTCACCGCATCCATTCCTGAGGATCAAAAATCGGCCCGGATACGGAACATTCATCTGCGGGTTGGGAAACTGTCCTCCGTAATTCCGGATAATCTCCGGTTCTGTTTTGATGCGGCCATACGAAACTCCGAACTTGACGGAGCCAGTCTCGTGATTCAGGAAATACCCCTGGAAGCGGTTTGTAACAACTGCGGGCATCGATGGATCATTGAGGGACCAGCATTTTCCTGTGAAACATGTCAGTCCGGCGATATCCATTTATTGTCTGGACAGGAATTGGATATCGTGTCCATCGAAATCGAAGAAGTGGATATACCGTAAAAAGGTATGAATACTATGGAAATAAAGATTGTAAAAAAAATTCTGGACGCCAATTTGACAGTCGCGGAACAGAACCGTAATCTCTTTACCCGTCATCACGTACTGGTTCTGAATATCATGAGCTCCCCCGGATCGGGGAAAACCACTCTTCTTGAAAAGACATTGATGCGATTATCTTCCCGTCTTCGGATGGCGGTGATTGTGGGGGATGTCAGCACGGCCAATGACGCCAACCGGTTGGCCAAAAGTGGTGTTCCGGTTGTTCAGGTAAACACCGATGAATTCGGAGGAGACTGCCACCTGGGTGCTCATGTGATCGCGCAGGCGCTTGATAATTTCGATCTGGCCTCTCTGGATCTTCTGATCGTGGAGAACGTCGGGAATCTTGTTTGTCCTGCTGAATTCGACATTGGAGAAGACGCCAAAGTCGTCGTGTTGAGTGTCACGGAAGGTGAGGACAAACCAGTTAAATATCCACTGATGTTTCGGGTTTCCGATGCTGCTGTGTTGAACAAGATCGATTTGCTTCCGTATTTGGACTATCGTTTGGAAGACGCGAAACAGTATATCCGGCAGGTTCATCCAGGTATGCCGATTTTTGAACTGTCCGGGAAAACAGAAGCCGGAATGGATGGTTGGATGGAATGGATTCTACAGAAAATTCAAGAGAAACAGGTCGGTAAGAATCCTTGAGAGTGATATCCGGAGAATTTCGAGGCCGGAAGCTGGCAGGTACGAAAGGTCTCGGTACGCGGCCTACCTCCGACCGCGTCAAGGAAGCTCTGTTTAATCTCCTGTACGGATATGTTGAGGGATCCGTTGTTTTGGACCTGTTTGCCGGGACCGGGTCCCTCGGCATTGAAGCTATGAGCCGGGGAGCCCGGAAAGGCGTTCTGATCGACCATCATCCGGATGCCATCCGGGTGATTCACCAAAACATCCTCTATTTAGGGCTGGCTCCAAAAGTGGATATCATTCGTTGGGATATCATTCAAAATCTTCATTGTCTGAATCGGTTTACCTTGGGGTTTGATTTGATTTTCATGGACCCGCCGTATTTTTCCGAATGCCTTCCAAAAGTTCTTGCACATCTCCTTCATATGAATGTTCTCGCACCTGATGCGAGAATTGCTGTGGAACATCATGCCAAAGAAAGTCACCTGGCTCTTCCATCCGGATTTTTTCGATATGATCATCGAATTTATGGTCAGACAGGAATTTCACTTCTGGTATATGAACAATCGGAATCATGAAAGGGCATCGGAACAATAATAACCGGCGTATATAATCATACCTTTCAGCTCTGCGTCACCTATGAATGAACGGTCGAACGCCTCCCTGACGCTGACCCTCGGCCCAGGCAGGTTAAAAGCAACGGAATCGAAAAAGGAATTATTCGGAGAAGGAAACTGAAATGCTTCGTATTGCCATATATCCCGGGTCTTTTGACCCGGTAACCAACGGACACCTGGATATTATTGAAAGAGGGCTGATTCTTTTTGATAAAATTATTGTCGCTATTTTACACAATCCGGCCAAAAAATATATGTTCACCATTCCAGAGAGGATGGAACTCCTTCAGGAGAGCTTGAAAAAGTTTCCGGAGGTCGAAGTGGAAGCTTTTGACGGGTTGCTTGTCGATTATGCCGTACAGAAGAACGCACAGGCCATACTGCGTGGAATGAGAGCGGTTTCCGATTTCGAATACGAATTTCAGATGGCTCTCATGAATCGAAAACTGAACCGGGATATCCAGACCGTTTTTTTAATGACCGGTTTGCGATGGATTTTCACCAGTTCTTCTATTATTAAGGAAGCGGCCTGTTTCGGTGGGAATATCAACGGTATGGTTCCCCACATCGTGAACCAGAGACTGAAAGAAAAGTTCGAAGAAAAGGGGAAGCTGCCGGAAAATCCGTAATGGATCATCCCTGACAGTCTGAGAAGTTGTAAGAATTCTGTGTCCTTCCGGCCTGCATGCGCAGCCAATTTTTTGGGGGGCAGATTGGCAAGGGTAGCCGGGGCATGTCCGGGGTTGGATGGCAAGACCCGTCCTGTTCCGGCTGCCATCCAACCCTTTGGAAACTGACAACAACCCACACATACGCCCATGGTGTTGGAAGAGGCTCTCTGGGCCGGAAAAGAGACGGCGAACCCGGCACTACAGTCCTTTGGCGTGGCATACAGCGACTTGAGCCTGCTGTTGCTATGGTTGTCCTCCTACTCCCCCACCTTAAACATGGCCCATAAAATGGGCGTATGTGTGGATAATTGTCAGCTTTGGAAAAGGAGGGCCAGGGGGGATTTCCCATCATTTCACATTTCACTCAACTTCTGATAAACCATCTACACCACCGCATCGGTTTCGAGCAATACCTCCTTGCTGTGGAAGCACAGAACCCTATACGATGTCCGGCACGATATGCATTCCGGGTTTTATCCCGATTTCTGTTTTCACGATGAGGGGATCCATCCACTTCGACGATCAGTTTGGCTTTTGGTGCATAAAAATCAACAATGTTGTTGCCGATTGTTTTTTGGCGGTAAGATTGTATTTTCTGCAATTGTTTGCGCCTCAGCCTGGCCCAAGAAGATGTCCTTGGCTTTCGGTTGCCTGACATCGCAATTGGCGCGATTTCTCTTTGAGGTCCCTCCGGCTGTCAACATGGTCGGTTCCTTTTGAAATTGGAGGCTTTCCTTTCATCATTCCCTTTTTGAAATGGAGATTTTTCGGGTTTTATGGTGGGTGGCAGTTTGGTAAATCCTCCCTGGCCCCCCTTTCCCAAAGGTGGGAAGAAGAGTTGCTCCTTTCCAAAGGTAAAAAAGAATCCGGTGTACAACAGCAAAATTTCTGTCTGCTGTCGTTTCTGGCATCCGGAAAGAATCACCTGTTGCAAAACAGACATTTTTTCTTTTTCATCCATCCTTTTCCTCCAGGAAAGATAGTAAGAAATAAAATGGAATTTGTGCGGGATAAAGAGAATAAATTCAGAGGAAATAAAATCGAAGAAAATGGAAGAAGAAATTCTAATTGGAATTCTATGAAGTAAAATCAAAAGAAAAGAACAACATTTTCAAACCGCCGAAGAAGATACAATTTCATGTCGCCGCTGACAAAAAAGAGTTATCCCTTTTTCAACGGGGGGGAATAATAGGAGTTGCCCCTTTTCGAAAAAGGGGCAAATTAGATTCATAGCCTAATGCCGGGCCTTTCCGGTTGATCGAATTCCGGATGGTGACGATTGGCTGGCAATTCCCAACCAGACAGGCCAGGAGGGTTGCCGGATGGGCATTCAAACCGTGCTCGACTGATACCTCAGGGCCAGACGCTTGGAATCCGGCTCCAGAACCCCTTCGTTGTGCCTCCGGAGAAATTCAGCGACGTATTCTTCCGGCAGCGGTTTTTTTCAGCCTTGCAACGTACCGGTAAGGTCGGTTCCGAAAAGGTATTCCATTCTGTGGAATCTCTTCCCCATTGGTTTGATGGGTCTCACCCGGATCGGTGACACTGAAACCGTCTTTCTGCTTTCCAAACCGTGACAGGGCTTCCCTCTGGGTTGGTTCTTCTCGGATCTTTAGGACGGTATGGTGGATGAAGGTATTTGATTTGACCTGCAGGAGGGGACCGAGCGGTTGGTCCTGCAGGATGTCTCAATCGGGTCAGACAGGTCTTGGCACCTCCGGCCCGCCCTGCCGTTAACGGAACACGTAGCGGTTACATTTCTTTCTCCCCCATTTCTCGCTGGAGCAACTCCAGATACCAGCATGAAAAATCGAACATCCCTTTATAGCGGTCGTCGTCGTTGATAATCCCTAACGCGATCTCCAGAACCCCGGCACTGTATGCATTGCTGATATTATCGGAAACTCTCGTTTGAAGAAATTCACGAACCAGCATCTGGGTAGTTCGTTTGGTTTTGTCCCGACGGATGTCGATCGGATCCTTGGGCTCTGAAAAAGGGTCCCATTTGTCATAGCCCTTTTTTAGGATATGGTGCCTGCGTCGCGGAGACATTTGTTCCAATACGGCCTTTTTTCTGGCCTCAGCCTCTTCTTTGGTGTACTCAGACATGGGTATCGGGTCACTCCGTTGGTGTGGCGGTTGATTCGGCAGATGGAATTCCCAGGTAAGATTCGTCGTAATTGGTCAATAACGCCATGGAAAGCGGAACAAGTATTTCATATAAGTGAACATGCTTGGACCGAATTTCCTCGGTGAATTGTTTGGATAGCACTACCAGGCGGTCCTGAATTTTATCTATCCTGACGGTCGGATAGGGACGGCCCTTTTCAAAACCAGACAGTCCGCAGGTATGGCTTTCATCCCCGATGGATGTCGGTATCCCATACAAACGGCAAGTGATCGGTCGGTAGTCGTAAATAACACACATGGATTCATCGTTCAGCATGGGGCATCGTACCCGCTGTTCCCCGACGTCCTCCACGATGAGTCTGGGATCCTTCCCCGCCTCGCTGTCTTTATAAACGCGTCGTTTTATTTGATAAATCAAACGATCCGCCCGGTTGGAGTTTTCCAGCAGGTCTTCCAGCACCGAACCGGTAAAATCATTTCGAAATCTGGCATTGATATATATTGCCTCTATTAGGGTTATGTCGAATAAAGCATGACAACAGTCGGAACAGTACATTTTACAAGTGACACATTCCGGATGGGTTTGTTTGACCTTCTCAAAGGCTTGGTCCGCCACTTGAACCAATTCTTCATATTGGGTAAAAAACGGTTTCAGATCGATGTTCATCGGTTGCCTCATGGTATGGGTAGATCCAGTCTAATGTTGTTTCACGTGAAACAATCTGCGTAGCGGTTATTTTCCAATGCAAAAATTTTCAAAAATGGAGGAAAGAACATCTTCGGTGTATTGTTCCCCGGTAATCTCCCCGAGAACCTGCAATGAATCGCGAAGATCGATGGCGATTCCTTCCAGGGTCATACCGGACACAAGCGCATTCCGGGCGGACTCCAAAAACTGAACCAATCGTTCCAGGCAGTGTTTGTGGCGAATGTTGGGAATCAGGGTTGCCAGATGGTTTCGAGAGAAATGAAGGTCCATGAGTTTCCCGATGTGGTCCAGAAGTTTTTCGGTGTGAAGGCAGGTCCGCAGGGAGAGGGAAAGGACCGGATGGGAATCGTATGTTTCAAGAAAACGAACGGGGTGGTCATCTGAAACCAAATCGATTTTATTGATAACAACCAAAACGGGTTTTGGGATTTGGGAGAGGAGATTTACGTCGTCTTGTGTAGGGTGGTCGGTAGCGTCCGTAACAAACAATACGATATCCGCATGTTTCATTTGATCATAACTGCGTAGGATTCCCGCTTTCTCAACTGGGTCTCCACCCTGGTGAATACCGGCGGTATCGGTAAGAACAACATCGATACCCTGGATACGACAGGTGTCTTCGATGAAATCCCGGGTGGTACCCGGTATATCTGTAACGATGGCCCGATCTCGACCCATCAGAAAATTCATCAGGCTGGATTTTCCAACATTCGGTCGACCGACGATCGTGATTCGCAGACCGTCGCGAAAATGATGGAAATTGTCGTATTGATCGATGAGAAGGCGGCAGGGAAGGATCAGTGCCTGTTTAATCTCCTCCCCCAAGCAATCCCGATTCGAATCCGTGTGATCAGGAACATCGTCCGGAAAATCGATTTCAGCCTCGATTCGGGTGACCAGTTGGGCCAGGTACTGGCGAATCGGAGCCAGATATTCGCGCAATCCCTGTTGGAGTTGATGTGCCGCGGAGAAGACCAGATGCTCATTCCGGGCGTGAATAAGATCGATTACGGCTTCTGCCTGGGTTAGATCAATTCGGCCGTTCAGAAAGGCGCGACGGGTAAATTCCCCAGGCTCAGCCTGCCTTGCGCCCGAATCGAGAATCAGACCCATAATGGTACGCAAGACGCCATAGCCGGAATGGGATTGAATTTCAACGACATCCTCCCGCGTGTAGGATCGGGGAGCTTTCATCCATACCAACAGTACTTCGTCGATGGGAGATCCGGATTCGGGATGAACAACATAGCCATGAAGCAAAAGATGAGAAGGAATGCCGGATCGGACTTGTTCCGAAAAAAGAGGGGAAAGATTTCGGGAAGAGGGTCGGAACAATCGACATGCGATCTTCAGGGAAAGGTCTCCTGAAATTCGTATAATGCCGATTCCACCAATTCCGGGAGGGGTTGCAATCGCGGCGATGGTGGAGTTGTCCGGGAAAAATTCTGGGTTCATGGTATGGTCCGGTTTGGATTCCCAGGAGTCGGCTGGGGTGGTGAATGCCCCAAAAACTAGGATATTGGAGCATTCACCGGAAAGCCGGCATCAAATAACCCTCGTAAGTTTGGGCCATCAGCTGTATTTTTTCTGGATGAAATATTGTTGCAGAATGGATACCACATTGTTGATAAGCCAGTACAGGACTAATCCGGAAGAAAAATTAATGAAGATGACGGTAAAAACGACCGGCATCAGCATCATCATTTTGGCTTGTGTCGGATCTCCAATTGGTGGACTCATCTTTTGCTGGATGAACATGGTGACCCCCATGATCAGGGTCAACACAGGAATTCCGTAAGGAGGTTCCATGAAAGGAATGGAAAAGGGGAAGCTAAAGAGCCTGTCCGGAGCCGACAAATCGTTGATCCACCCAAAAAAAGGTGCATGGCGCAATTCGATGGCTTCATACAGCATACGGTACAGTGCGAAGAAAACCGGGATCTGAACCAGCATGGGAAGACATCCGCCCATCGGATTGATTTTGTAAGTTTTGTACAACGCCATGATTTCTTCGTTCATTTTCTTTTTGTCATTGGCGTATTTGGCTCGAAGATCCGCCAACAAGGGTTGCATCCGTTTCATTTCGGACATGGACTTGTAGCTCTTGGTCCCAAGCGGCCATAAAACCGCCTTCACTAGCAGGGTCAGGATAATGATCGCGATCCCATAGTTGGGTATGACCCCGTACAGGGAATTCATGATCCAGAGACAGGGTTTGGCCAGAATGTCGAACATGCCGAAGTGTATGGCTTCATCCAGGCGCAGATTTAAGGATTGGAGAACAGATAGGCTTTTGGGACCCATATAGACGTGATAACGGAAACTGGATGGTTGTCCCGGTTCCAGGGAAACATCCGGATACACCAACTGGGTCCGGAACAGGTGGTCCTGGAGCGACAATTTCATCTGGGCTTGAGAAGCTTCCACCGGAATAACGCTGGATATGAAATACCGTTCTTCCAGTGCGACCCATTGAATATTCCCGTTACTGAGAGGTTTTTCAGGGATTTCTTTGAAAGGGATTTGAACCAGCTTTTGGTCGATAAGTGCGCTTGGGCCTTCAAAACCATAGGGAGCATCCGTGGGATTGACCATATTGGAGAGATAGATGCTCACTGGATTTCGCAGGGTCTGAGAAGAAGTGTTTCTCAGATTAACTTCGAGATCAATGAGATAGCTGTCCGGTTGAAAGGTATACTTTTTTTCTATGGTGAATCCGGCCGGGGAAGTCCAGTTAAAGGAGATGGTTTCCGCCTTGTCCTGAACCTGGATCAAATCTTGGGCGGCATGGGTGTAGAAAACTGCCTGCTGAATCTGAGAAAAGGAATTGTCTCCAAAGGAAACCAGCAGCGACCCCTCCTGGTTGTCGGAAGAGATCAGCCTTTTTAATTCGGAATCAGGGGCCGCGTGTTCCCGATATTTCAAGAGGACCAGATTTTTTACCACAGCCCCTTTCTGGGAAATGGTCAGTTGGAAAAACTTGTTTTGTACGGTGACATCTTTGGCCGGCTGATATTCGGGAAGATCCTGTTCTCGGATAGCTGCGGCAGGAGGAAGCGGTTCTGAGGAGACGGCACCAGGGGAGGAAGGTGCGGGCTCGACGGCGACGGTTTGGGGGGTATCGGGGCCTTTCTGAGAGGGAGACTGCTCACCGAAAAAATGGCCCCAGACCAAAAAGACAAGAAATGAGAGGGAAATCGCCAGAAAAATTCGGGCATGTTCCATAGATGGCTCCTCAGGATTTACCGGTTGGGTAAATCGGTAATAAAAATATGTTAACCAGTTGCAATAATCTGGATACGATCGAACGGGAGAATACCGGAGATTGCCAGAGCCCCTCGCCCCTGAAAACGAGCCAGTGTCCCGATTGAAGATGGAGTTCCGGCCGATGGGCGACTGGAGATCGATACGGCCAGGAGGATGGCGAAATCGGTAAATATTTGCCTGCCCCGGAAATTTCGGATTTCCACGCGCCGAATGTCATCGATAGTCAGGGAACCGGATCCACACCACCGGGATGGAATGGATGGCATCGCCCCAGTCTCCGAATAGCAAGAAATCCACCCTTGCAGACACCGTGCCTGGTAATGGCCTCGCAGGCATAGTGGGAACAGGAAGGATAAAATCGACAATTTCCACCCATTATCGGAGACAGAACCATCTGGTAAGCTCTGATCAACAGGACAAGGACCGTTTTGATAGGCTTTCTCCTTATCAGACGATTTTCAGAAAAATGGTTTCCAATGCATGGTGCAGGGAAAAAGGAGCCAATTCGGAAGCATGCTTTTTAGCGATCAGGTGGAGATCCTTGCTGTCGCGAAACCGAAATCGATGGCGGTTCAATCGAAAGAACTCTCGGGCATGTCTCTTGATCCGGTTGCGAACGACGGAGTTGCCGACTTTCCGGGAAACGGAAATACCCAGACGGGTTTCTCCTACCGTGTTGGAGGCGAAAACGATCAGGAAACATCGACTATGAACAACCGATCCGGTGTTGGAAAGATGAAGAAAATCTCTTCGCTTTCGAATCCGGCTTTCCTTAGGGAATCGATTATCGGTTTGGATCGTTTCCAGTGCCATTCTCCAGGAGGGTGCCGGCGTAAGCCGCACCCTTGTCCAGAAAACAATCGGCTGAAACCGACAGGATGCCGCCGGGCGGCCCTGAGAGCAATCAGCCGATGGTCAAAGGATCCATAGGGGCCCACTTCCCTGTTCCCAGGAACTCACGGTTGTGAGTTATACACAGAGGCGTTTTCTGCCCCTGGCCCGGCGTCGGTTGATAACCAGTCTGCCTTGTCTGGTCGACATTCGTTTCAGAAAACCGTGGGTTCGGGCGTGTTTGATATTGCTTGGCTGAAATGTTCGTTTCATATCGCACCTTCATGATAGTAATGTTATAAATTAAAAACTCTTTTATTAAACATAACAGAGATATAAAGTCAATAAAAAACAGGTGGTATTCGCGATTCCTCAAAGTACTGCCCACGGATACGGCTTTTCGGCGGTGCAGTTGTTGGGGCGATCCGCCGTCCGCCCGAGTGGGCATACCGCGTTGCCGTCAAATTGAAATTTAGGGAAACGGCGCTCGGCGCCTGGGCGGACACAGGAAGCCGACGGATCGGACAGGTCCAATCCCTGAATCACGGGTACAGTACGGGGCGGATGGAAATGAAACAGACAACTTCTCCATCGGGAAAAGGTGGGACAAGCCACCCCGCTCCGGCTTTCCAGGCGAAAGGTCGCAAGCTGAACTTAAAACTGTTTACAGGTCAGTCTTCCCGGCTTTTGCAGGGCGACTGGCCGGGAGGAAAGGTTAGTCTTTCATGATTTCAAATATATCGAACTGTTCCATGTGATATTGCGGATTCGGGTAGATGACGATCTGTTTTCCGATTTCTTTTTCCAGTCTGAAAATCAGATGATTTTCTTCCCCATGGAGCAGTTCCGCGATTTCCGGGTGTACCTGGAGGGTGATTCGGGTACCACCCATCTCCTTGTACTCTCTCATGATTTCCCGAAACAGCATGTAGCAGATGGATTTTCGGGAAAGCAGGTATCCCTCCCCGTCACAATAGCAGCAAGGTTCGCACAAGGTTCTGCTGAGGGACTGGCGAACCCGCTTTCGCGTCATCTGGATCAGGCCCATTTCCGACATTGGCAGGACATGTGTTTTGCTCCGGTCTTTTTGTAATGCTTCGATCAAAGCGTTGTATACCTTTTCCTGATTCGGTTTTTTTTCCATATCGATAAAATCGATGATGATAATGCCGCCGATATCCCGCAGCCTCAATTGGTAGGCGATCTCTTTGACCGCGTCGAGGTTGGTTTTCAGAATAGTTTCTTCCAGGTTGTGTTTGCCGACATATCGTCCGGTATTGACATCGATGGCGGTGAGGGCCTCGGTCTGCTCGATGATGATGTAGCCTCCGGATTTCAGCCAAACCTTTCGTTTCAAGGCCCGGCTGATATCACCCTCGAGGTTGAAGGCGTCAAAAATGGGTTCGGTGCCATTGTACAGTTCCACGGAATCTTTCAGGCTGGGCATAAAGCTGTCCAGAAAAGCCAGAACCGATCCGTAAACCATCTGGTTGTCAATAATTAATTTGTCCGCTTCGTGGGTGAGAAGATCACGAACGGCCCGAAGGCTTACATTGAGTTCTTTATGCAATAGCGATGGGGCCGAAGCGGTTTTGTATCGGGCTTGGATATTTCCCCAAAGATTGTTCAAAAATATCATTTCATTGGCGATCTTGTCGATTTGAATGCCTTCGGAAGCCGTTCGGATGATGTAACCAAAAGAGTTTTTTCTCAGGGATTGAACGATATCTTTGAGGCGAACCCGCTCCTCCTCCTCAACAATTCGGCGGGAAACCCCGATGTGGTTGGAGTTGGGCATCAGAACCAGAAATCTTCCCGGCAAGGAGACATAATTGGTTACCCGGGCGCCTTTGGTTCCGATGGGTGATTTGGACACATGCACCAGGATTTCCTGTCCTTCGGAGATCAGATCTTCAATATGGACTTCCGGACGAGGTAAATGTTGCGGAGGTGGAGCTGAAGGGAGGTCCAAATCGATATCTTCTTCATTTTCAGAAAGCCGGGGTGATTCGAATTCAGTGAATTCCGGTCCGATGATGTCATCGACATACAGGAATGCGGCCTGTTCCAGTCCGATATCGATAAACGCCGCCTGCATCCCGGGAAGAACTCGCTGGACCCGACCCTTATATATGTTCCCGGCGATGTCCGAATCGTCCCTTCGTTCGATGAAAAGCTCCGCGATGGTTCCGTCCTCGAGCAAGGCGACCCGGGTTTCATACTCGCTGTGATTGATGATCAGTTTTTTATACATGGTCTTTTCCGGAAGATGGAGGGCTTCCGCGTTTGATGATACGAGAGCCGCGAATATCTGCCTCTTTCATGTCGAATACATGGGCCATGATGTCTGAAGGGCGCAGAATGATCCCATCCTGCTCCCGAACAGTCAGCAACAACCGTTTTGCGGAGTCGATAGCCAACATGACGACATGCTTTTTCAGATCCAGTTCCCGGGAGATCCCTTTGTGGTTGGTCCGAGTGATCGGAAAGGTGTCGGAGTCATGGAACTGACGGAGGCGATTGGGGTGAAGAAATTTTTCGGCACCCTGGATTTCGTAGGTTGCATGGAACGAGCGATCTCCTTTGGTGTTGGAAGCTGGGGAACATCCATCGATATGGAGTCCGGAGGGAAGGACGGTGTTTAGTTGTTCCGCCATAGCGTCGGCAGATCCGTATGGCTGTATAAGAGCCTGGAAACGCTCGTGATACGCTTCCATCCCCACGGGCAGTGCGTCGAAAAACGAAAATTTGGGTTTGGGATGAAATCCCGTGGAGAACTGTACCGGGATTCCGGATTTTCGAAACGCTCGGCTCAGGATGTTGTACAATTCCAATTGTCCCAAATATCTTGAATTTCCGGATTTGGAATATAGAAAATCGTATTTTTCCCAACCAGGGACGCCGCCAGCCGGAATAGGTTCCAAAGGATCTGTCTCCGTGAGTGGCGGGGAGAGGCGCGGCATGGTTTCCTGAAAATCACAAATACCGCATTGTTGGCAATCACCGAAACGACAATCCGGGGTTTGTACTTCCAAGTGGGCCTTGTCCCATTCAGATTGCAAAAATTCCCGGGAAACTCCGGAATCCATATGGTCCCACGGGAGTGGTTCTTCCAGATCACGTTTTCGGGAGATGAACCAATCGATGTCGATCTGACAGGTTTTGATGGCTGTTTCCCATAGATCAAACCGAAAATGATCGGTCCATCCATCGAAGCGGCAGCCCAGAGAATAGGCTGTTTCAAGGAGATAGCCCAGCCTGCGGTCACCCCTGGCAAAAAGCCCTTCGATTCGGCTGACTTCCGGATTTTGCCAGCTGATATCCACGCCTGGGAGGTTACAGCTGTTTTTAAACCACCGGAATGTTTCCTGAGCTTCTTGGATGGAAATCTGGGATGCCCATTGAAAGGGGGTGTGCGGTTTGGGAATAAAGGAAGTCAGGCTGATGTGGATCCGGGCGCTGCGGTTTTGTACCATTTTTCTTTTTTGAAGCGCTTTCAATTCCCGGATCAGGTCTTCCATCGCTTCCAGATCGGCCCGGGTTTCGGTTGGGAGCCCGATCATGAAATAGAGTTTGATCACCTTCCAGCCCAAGGAGAAAGCGTCTGAAACTGTTTGGACGATATCGTCGTGATGCAGATTCTTGTTGATCACGTTCCGCAGTCGTTGGCTCCCGGCTTCCGGCGCGATGGTGAAACCGGTTTTTCGTACCTTTCGAATGGTTTCCATCAGACCGCTTGCCAATTTGTCCGCCCGGATGGAAGGCAGAGATACGGAAATGTGCAGCGGCATACAAATATCCATCAGATGGGACATCAGCCCGGATAAACAGGAGTAGTCGCCGGTGCTTAAAGACAAGAGGGAAATATCCTCATATCCGGTCGATTGGATGGATTCCTGTGCCAGTTCCAGGAGTGTGGATCCGGATCTTTCCCGTACCGGCCGATAGATCATTCCCGCCTGGCAGAAGCGGCAACCCCGGCTGCACCCCCGGGAGATTTCCAGGCGAAGCCGGTCATGAATCGGTTTTCCGAAAGGCACGATCGGATCCACCGGAAATTCCGCTTCATCCAGATTTGCTACGATTGCCCGTTCCACCTTCTCGTATTCCGGTTCCACCGGATGAATTCTCTGAAACCCGAGATGGTCATACGAAACACGGAAAAAAGATGGGATATATATTCCGGGAATACGGCTCCAGGATTTCAGGAGCGCGATTTTGTCTTTTTTACCATCTCGTGCCCATTCCATCCATGCGGATGCCATTCGGGCCACCACGGTTTCTCCGTCTCCGAATACCATGGCATCAAAAAAATCGGCGACTGGCTCCGGGTTGCAGGTGCTGGGGCCACCGGCGATAATCAGGGGATGGGAATCCTTTCGATCGGAGGATCGCAGTGGGATCTGCGCAAGATCCATCATGGCCACCAGATTGGTGTAGGTCAACTCGTACAGCAGGCTGAAACCGATCCAGTCGAATTTTTGCAGAGGAGTTTGACTTTCCAAAGACATGAGGGGGATATTACCGGATCGAAGGTGCTTTTCCATATCCAGCCCGGGGGCGTAAACCCGTTCGGCACAAATGTGTGCATGACGGTTCAAAATATGGTAAAGAATCTGAATGCCGAAATGGGATGTTCCGATCTCATACAGATCCGGAAACGCCAGGGCAATATGCAGGCGGATATCTTCGGAAGCTTTTCGGATGGAGTTGATTTCGGTTCCGATATAGCGGCTGGCCTGATCGACATGCGGCAGGATGTCCGCAATACCGGAGAAATCTCTGGGCGGCCGCTGGTTGTGGGTGGACATGTGGATCCTCGAGTATGGCATACGCCATGGGTCATGGTAAAGCATGGTTAATTTCAAAATTTTTATTATAATATAGAAGATATGATGAAGGAAAGATCAAAGATCGCACAATTGGTTTTTGTGTGGGCGATGCTGTCGGCGGTTATGCCGGTATTTGTGATGGCAGCCGAAACATCCCGGGAATCCCGCGAAACACCGGTGGTGAAAGCTGTCCAGAAAGTGGCCCCGGCCGTTGTGAATATCAGTTCCGAGCAGAGGGTCATGTCCCGTGATAACCCCTTTTCCGGATTCAGCGGCAACCCTTTTTTCGACAATTTTTTTCGGGATTTCTTCGATTATCGACCGCCCCGGCAATACAACCGGTCCAGCCTGGGGTCCGGGGTCATCATCGACGGACGGCGGGGATATATCCTGACCAATTCCCATGTGATCGAAAATGCGGGGAAGATAACGGTGATCCTCCAGGACGAAAGGGAATTTGAAGCCAAAATCACCGGGGCGGATCCGGATTCGGATCTGGCTGTTTTGCAGATATCTTCTTCCGCCTTCCTTCCTTCCATCGAAATGGGTTCCAGCGATGATTTGATGATTGGTGAAACCGTGATTGCCATCGGAAATCCGTTCGGTTTTTCCCATACCGTTACCACCGGCGTCATCAGTGCGTTAGGCCGGAATATCCGCAGTGATAACAAAATTTTTCAGGATTTTATCCAGATTGACGCTTCCATCAACCCTGGAAACAGCGGGGGGCCGCTGCTCAACATCAACGGTGACTTAATTGGAATCAACACCGCCATCTATGCCAAGGCCCAGGGAATCGGATTCGCCATTCCGATCCACAAGGCCAAGCGGATTATCTCCGATCTGATTCAATATGGCGAAGTGGTGCAGGGCTGGACCGGTATCGATGTGCAGGCGATGGATGCGGGCATGTCGCAATATTTCCAGGCGCCGGACCAAACGGCCGGGGGGGTGATCATTCGGGAGATCGATCCGGACAGTCCGGGGTCTCGGGCCGGATTGGTCGCCGGAGACATTGTCGTGGCTATCGGGAACCGGAATGTGTCCTCGGTTTCCGACTATTGGAGCGCCATGCGCGATTACGGGGTCGGGGAGGCCATGAGCTTTCAGGTGGTGCGGAAAGGAAAACATCTGACGGTTCCCGTGAAAAGCATCGTGTTTCCGGAGGAACGAGCTCCTCTAACCGCCTATCGGTTGATCGGCGTCAAGGTCAGGGAGGTGTCGCCCGGCAGAAATACCCGGAAAGGAGTGTTGAACGCGGTGGCGATCACGGAAGTCGCTTCCACGAGCTATCTGGGAAAAATCGGGGCGGAGCCGGGAGATATCATCCGGCAGATCGACGACATGCCGATTCACACTCTGTCGGATTATAACCGCGCCGTGGTTCGGATCCTGCACAAATCGTCCATCGTCCTGCTGATTCAGCGGGCGGATCAACTGTATCATGTGACGGTCAAACTTTCCCGGTGATTTTCCCCTCTTTTGGAGCTGACAATTACCCACACATACGCCCATGTTACGGGCCATGTTTGAGTTGGGGA
>CAZTKB010000006.1:0-30574 GCA_964614125.1 uncultured Desulfobacterales bacterium
GCCTTGTCGGAAAACTGGAAGTCCCTGAACTCGGACGGCATCCACCCCAACACCAGTGGGTATCAGACCATGGCGGAAACGTGGTATGAAACCATCCGCCAAATTTCCACAGACCCGGAGCCCCAACCGTTGGAACTGAAAATCCAGGCCAATCTCCAGAATGATTTTCTGGTCATACCCTCGGAAACCCCGTTGCTGATCACCACCAGTTTGAGTGCCGGCGACATGGACGGGATATCCGCGGACTGGTGGTGGGCTGTGTTATATCAAGGATTCTGGGTCTCCATGGTGATCCCGGACGGCTGGGTCGGGGGATTTTTTCCGCTGGTCCAGTCTCCGCTGTTCTCGTTTTCTGAATTTCCTCTGTTTTATGGAAACCTGGAACCAGGAGAATATTTGTTCTGGTTCGTGGTCGACACCGTACCCAACGGTATCCTGGATTGGCCGTTTACCGTCAATTTCGTGCAGGTGTGGATCACGGAGTCATCTTAGTCCAAGGCAAACGTCCGACAATGCTCATGCGCTATCGGGTCCTTCTCGGCGCCGTGCTGATGCAGATGTGTCTGGGAGCGACCTATTCCTGGTCCGTGTATGTCCACCCCATTCGGGAAATGACAGGGCTTCTTCAAGGTCCGGTGCAGATTCCCTTCACGGTCTTCTATTTCGCGTTTCCGGCTGTCACGATCGTAGCCGGAAACATCCTTGACCGCCTGGGGCCGCAACGTTCGGCCGTCACCGGCGGCCTGCTGTTTGGCAGCGGATGGATTCTGGCCGGGCAGGGGCATGTCCATTTCATTTTGACCGTCATGGGAATCGGAATCCTGGGAGGGATCGGTGTCGGCCTGGCCTACATGGTCCCGATTTCGGTCGGAATCCGCTGGTTTCCCCGCAGCAGGGGGCTGGTAACCGGGGTGTCCGTGGCCGGATTCGGCGGGGGAGCCGCACTGGTCAGCCAGGCCGCCTCTCTGGGGATGACCCGATATAACGCCACCCCGTTCGAGGTATTGGAAGCCTTGGGAGCTGTTTTTCTGATCTTGGTCGTTCTGGCCGGATCCCAGATGAAATATCCGACCGAAAACGCGAACACTCGATTGAAACCGCTTCCCATATCCGCGATCGTCACCCGAAAAACCTTTTGGATCCTGTATGTCGCCATGCTGGCCGCGCTGGCCGCCGGATTTGCCGTTAACGCCAATCTGAAGGAATTGTCCCGGGGTCATAACCTCCAAACCGGTGTGACCGCGGTATCCCTGTTTGCGCTGGCCAACGCCTCGGGACGGATTCTCTGGGGGTGGATCTGCGATCGGGTGCCCCCTGTTGCCGTGGTTTGCGGCAACCTGCTGCTGCAATCGGCCGTCCTCCTGGGATCTGCCGTGATCCTGGAAAAAACCGGCGGGCCCCTGAACCTTGCTCTCCTGACCGGGTTGAATTATGGAGGTGTCCTGGTGATCTACGCCGCCTCCGCCGCCCGTCTCTGGGGGGCCTCCCACGTCGGCCGGGTGTACGGCCTGATTTTTTCCGCCAACATTCCCGCTGCATTGTCTCCCATCCTGACAGGGATGGCGTATGACCGTACGGGAAGTTTCGCCGGGGCCATGGGGGTTCTTTCCCTTCTGATGTCGGCCGCCGCCGGATATGTATGGGTCAACCGGGAAGCCCTGATCCGAAAACCCCGATCCGGATGAAAAAGTCAGGAAAGAGGGATAGGTCCTCCGAGACAGCGGGCAATTCGGCTGTTTGTCCCCCTGTCCGATCAACCGAGTGCGCGCGTCTGAGTTTTTCTCCAAGGGAAAAGCGGGACTTTGACAGACCCCTGAAGATTTCCGAAGGCCCTATTTACAAACTGCTCCATATCGGGTACAAATAAAATTTATAATTCATTTTTGACTTTTAACATTATGTTTTTTCAGGGATTATCAAAAAAGGAGACCGACATGTCCAAACAAATGAAAACCATAGACGGCAACACCGCAGCCGCCCATGTCGCCTATGCCATGAGCGACATTGCCGCCATCTATCCGATCACGCCATCCACTCCGATGGGGGAAATCGCCGATGAATGGTCCGCAATCGGGCGAAAAAACATTTTCGGCCAGACACTGTGTGTCCGGCAGATGCAATCCGAAGCGGGAGCAGCCGGCGCGGTCCATGGGGCGCTTGCCGCCGGCTCCCTGACCACGACCTTCACCGCCTCGCAGGGCTTGCTGTTGATGATCCCGAACATGTACAAAATTTCCGGGGAACTCCTTCCCGGAGTGTTTCATGTAACGGCCCGCGCCATTGCCTCCCATGCCCTGTCCATTTTCGGTGACCATGCCGATGTCATGTCCGTGCGTCAGGCCGGTTTTGCCCTTCTCTGTTCCGGGTCCGTTCAGGAGGTCATGGATTTGGCGTTGGTCGCCCATCTGTCGGCGATCGAAGGACGGGTTCCCTTTCTTCATTTTTTTGACGGGTTCCGGACCTCCCACGAAATCCAGAAAATCGAAATGATCGATTATGACGACATGGCCCGGCTGGTAAATCATCAGGCCGTGGAAGAATTCCGCAGCCGGGCGATGAACCCGGAACACCCTCATATCCGGGGGACCGCCCAGAACCCCGATATTTATTTTCAAGGCCGGGAGGCCGCCAATCCCTTCTACCTCCGGATACCGGACGTGGTAAAACAATACATGAAAAAAGTCGGGGACCTCACCGGAAGGCACTACCGTCTTTTCGATTATGTGGGAGATCCGGAAGCCAACCGGGTGATCGTCGCCATGGGCTCGTCCTGTGAAACCATCGAAGAAGTGGTGAACCACCTGAACGCAGCTGGTGAGCGTGTCGGCCTGGTCAAGGTTCGACTGTACCGGCCGTTTCGGATCGACGACTTCCTGGCCGCCCTGCCGGCTTCCGCCGAACGCATCACCATTCTGGACCGGACCAAGGAACCCGGAGCCATTGGAGACCCCCTGTACCAGGATGTCTGCACGGCATTCATGGAACGGGGTGAAATGCCGGTGATCCTGGGCGGCCGATACGGATTGGGATCCAAAGAATTTACACCGTCCATGGTCCGTGCCGTCTTCCAGAACATGAAATCCGCCGGTCCCAAAAATCATTTTACGGTGGGAATTCAGGATGATATCACCCACACATCCCTGGACTTGGAAGATCCGGTCGATACCACCCCCAAAGGTACGGTCCAGTGCAAGTTCTGGGGATTGGGGTCCGACGGAACGGTCGGAGCCAACAAATCCGCCATCAAAATCATCGGTGACAACACGAACCTGTTCGCGCAGGGATACTTCGCCTACGACTCCAAGAAATCCGGCGGAATCACCGTGTCTCACCTGCGGTTCGGCGCATCGCCGATTCAATCCACCTACCTGGTCAATACCGCCGATTTCGTGGCCTGCCACAAATCCAACTACGTACAAATATACGATGTCTTGGAAGGTATCCGCCCGCAAGGAACATTTCTGCTCAACTCCAACTGGACGCTGGAGGACATGGAAACGCAGCTGCCGGCCCGGATGCGCCGCTTTATCGCCAGAAACCGGTTGAAGTTCTATAATGTGGATGCGGTCAAGATTGCCGCCTCGGTGGGGCTGGGAAACCGGATCAACATGATCATGCAGACCGCGTTTTTCCAACTGGCCAATGTTCTTCCCTTTGAGGAAGCCGTGGCACTGCTCAAAAAAGATATTCAGAAAGTGTATGGAAGCAAGGGAGATAAAATCGTCCAGATGAATATCGACGCCGTGGATCAAACCTTGGCGAATCTGGTCGAAATCGCCTATCCGGAATCCTGGAAAGACGCGACCGGCACCGATGTGGCCGGTTCCGAGGTACCCGAGTTCGTCGAAAAGGTCATGAATCCGATACTTGCGCAACAGGGAGACAAGCTGCCGGTCAGCGCCTTTGAGCCGGATGGCGTCTTCCCGGTCGGTACCGCACAATACGAAAAACGTGGCGTGGCCATACTCGTACCCGAATGGATCATGGACAACTGCATCCAGTGCAACCAGTGCGCCTTTGTCTGTCCCCACGCCGCCATCATTCCAATCCTGGCCACCGACGAAGAGATGAAGTCGGCGCCGGCCGGATTCGAAGCCAAGCCGGCGTTGGGCAAGGAATTGAAAGGTATGCATTTCCGAATCCAGGTCAACACCCTGGATTGCCAGGGATGCGGCAACTGCGCGGATATCTGCCCGGCCAAGAAAAAGGCGCTGGTCATGAAACCCATCGAAACCCAGACCGCCCTCCAGGTTCCCAACCACCAATATTCCGTCACCCTCCCGGTCCGCGACAACCTGATGAAGCGGGATACGGTCAAGGGAAGCCAGTTCCAGCAGCCGTTGATGGAGTTCTCCGGAGCCTGCGCCGGCTGTGGCGAGACTCCCTATGTCAAGGTCCTCACTCAATTGTTCGGGGAGCGGATGATCATCGCCAACGCCACCGGGTGCAGTTCCATCTGGGGGGCCTCGGCTCCCTCCACCCCCTACACGGTCAACCGGAATGGACACGGACCGGCTTGGGGAAACAGCCTGTTCGAGGATGCCGCGGAATTCGGTTACGGGATCGCGCTTTCCTATGTGCAACGCCGGAAAAAACTGGCGGAAGTGATCCAAGCGGCCCTGGAAACACCGCTTTCCGATGAATTGAAAGACGCCATGACCGGATGGTTGAACGGAATGTACAACGCCGAGGCTTCCGTCGCCTTCGGCAATCGCATGAAAGAACTGCTGGCAGTTACCCGTCGAAACAGCCTTCTGGATCAAATCATGACCATGCAGGATTTGTTCGTCAAAAAATCGGTCTGGTCATTCGGCGGGGACGGGTGGGCGTATGATATCGGGTACGGCGGTCTGGATCACGTGCTGGCATCCGGGGACGATATCAACATCCTGGTGATGGACACTGAGGTCTATTCCAATACCGGCGGGCAGTCGTCCAAAGCCACCCCGACTGGTTCAGTGGCCAAATTCGCTGCATCCGGTAAAAAGATCTGCAAGAAAGACCTGGGAAGAATGGCCATGACCTACGGGTATGTCTATGTAGCCTCGGTCGCCATGGGCGCCAACAAACAGCAGCTTTTGAAAGCCTTCACCGAGGCGGAAAGCTATCCGGGCCCCTCGCTGATTTTATGTTACGCCCCTTGTATCAACCAGGGGCTGAAAAAGGGAATGGGGAAAACCCAGTTGGAAGAGCAGCTCGCGGTGCAGGCCGGTTACTGGCCGCTGTACCGATACAACCCCCTGCTGGTCGAAAAGGGGGAAAACCCGTTCATTCTGGACTATGACAAGGCCCCGGATGGAACCATTCAGGAATTTTTAAGCGGGGAAAACCGTTACGCTTCCCTGGAAAAGTCCTTTCCGGAAGAGTCCAAAAAACTGCGTGCCCAGTTGGAAAAGGAAATCATGAAACGCCATGAAACGCTCACACTGATGGCGGATCCGATGTCGATCTGCCCAAAATCCTCTGAAAAATCCACTGAGGAAAAAGAATAGCCCTCCGGACCAATCGATGCAAAAGCCTCTCCCCCTTTTTCGGGGGAGAGATCAAAACGATCGGATCCACTGCCGGAATATATCCCCCAGGGAAGGCCGTACAGGGGAACCGGCCCTTGGATCCGACCGAATGACCCTGCTGCCCGGAGAAACCGGTTCCCACCATTCCATCCGATCAAATTGAAACGGAAGCGCCTGTTTCAGGGCCGGCATCAACTGGTGCTCGATCAGGCGCCGTTCGATTCCCTTGAGTGATTTCAGGTAGACATTGATCTCCTCGAAACGCCACAATCCGGAATTCGACAATGCGTCAAGCGGACACCGGAACACCGTTTCAAGGATCTCCCCCAGAAATGGCCGCAGCGTTTCTTCCGTCAACAACCCGAACCGCCCCTCCAGCGGTTCCCGGGCCGCCGGGTTTTCCGAAGCATCCATGATAAAGGTGAGCGTCAGATATCCGCTTCCGTCCGGACGGTAGAACGAGGCGATTTTTAGGACCCCTTCCCGTGCCTCCGGTTCGTCCGGAATGGAAAAACCGGTGAACGCGGTAAGATTTTCCCGGGATTTCAACACTCGCGTGATTTCGTTGACATCATATACCTCTTCCATGGCCTTCTCCTCTGGTTGTCGGTAGAGTGATAAGTTTTACGTTGAAAGCGTACCGTTTTAAGTGGTGCAAGAGGCCTTTCTGTCGGAAAGCCGGAACGGGAGTGGCCGGAATACAGTCTTAAGGCAGGCTTCCAGCCTTCCGGACTGGGAGCCGGAACGGGGCGACCTATTCCACCTTTCCCGCAGGAAAAGCTGCCTGAGGATGCGGCACTCACAAGCGGATCGGACAGCGACAACGACCGGGTTGGTTCTTGCATACCGATCGGTTACCTCCGTCCATTTCGGCTGAATCCCCCCTGTCCGATCAACCGAGTGCGCGTGTCTGAGTTTTTCTCCAAGGGAAAAGCGAGATGGGGCAGGACACCGGTTTTTCGGAAAGCGTACCCCTCAGGATTTTGTCATTACCCTTACCAATCCCAGACCTTGTTTTCAAATTCTTTTCGATATATCATGAAAGTTCCGGATTCCTTCCCTACGGCCACAGGTCCGTCCGGATTCCGGATGTTTTCCCTTGTTCCCTATACCGAGGTATATCTCACCATGCAACAACTCAAAATCCGCCGCCTGCTGGCTTCCGAATCGCCGGCCCAGGATGTCCGAATCGCCGGCTGGGTCCGGACTCGGAGAGATTCCCGGGATTTTTCCTTTCTGGAGGTTAACGATGGTTCCTGCCTGAAAAATCTGCAGGCAATCGTGCCTTCCTCCCTGAACAATTACGCCGAGATCTTGCGGATCGGCACCGGGTCCGCAGTCGATATCACCGGGAACCTGGTCCCGTCTCCCGGGAAAGGCCAGAAATGGGAAATCCATGCAACGGCCGTCCAGGTGATCGGCTCGTCCCCCGAGTCGTATCCGCTGCAGAAAAAACGCCACACGGATGAATATCTGCGTTCCATCGCCCATTTGCGCCCGCGATCCAACAAATACGGCGCGATGTTTCGGATCCGGTCCGAACTGGCGCTGGCCATCCACCAGTTTTTTCGGGAACGGGGATTTTTCTACATCCATACCCCGATTCTCACCGGATCGGATTGTGAAGGAGCCGGCGAGATGTTTCGGGTTACGGCCGTTCATTCCGGATGTTCCTCCGAACCCCCGGATTTTTTTGGAAAGCAGGCCAATCTGACCGTCTCCGGCCAGTTGTCTGCCGAAATGTTTGCCCTTGCTCTGGGAGACGTGTACACGTTCGGCCCCACATTTCGAGCGGAAAATTCCAACACCCGCCGCCATGCGGCCGAATTCTGGATGGTCGAACCCGAGATGGCCTTTGCCGATCTCGCGGATGATATGGACCTGGGGGAATCTCTGATCCGGTATCTGGTGGACCATACGCTTACCGCTTGCGCGGAGGATATCCAACTCTTTGCCAACTACGTGGACAAGGATCTGATGAAAGAGCTGGAACGAATTACGGCCGGGCCCTTTATCCGGATGTCCTATGCCGAGGCAGTGAATATCCTCCGGGCTTCCGCGCAACAGTTTGAATACGAAGTGAATTTCGGATCCGATCTCCAGTCCGAGCATGAACGCTATCTGACAGAAATCCATTGCCGGAAACCGGTGATCCTGTTTGATTATCCCGCATCCATCAAGCCATTCTACATGCGGGTTAACGACGACGGGCAGACCGTCGCCGCCATGGATATTCTGGTACCCCGTATCGGGGAAATCATCGGCGGAAGCCAACGGGAGGAACGCCTTCATGTTCTGGAGGCCCGGATGGGCGAACTGGGAATGGACAACGAGGGTTATTGGTGGTATCTCGATTCCCGCCGATACGGGTCTGCGCCGCACAGCGGTTTTGGAATGGGGTTCGAACGAATGTTAATGATGATTACCGGAGTCAGCAATATCCGGGACGTCATTCCGTTTCCACGCACTCCGGGAGCCATCGAATTCTGACGAGCCCCGGCCGCTCCCTCCGTGGCAGCGCTTTTTCCTATGCCCGGCAACATCGGATCCAGCGGTTCTCTTCAGGTCTTCATGGTCCTCAGCTTGGCCAGTTCCCAGATATAGTCATACAGATGCAGCCCCTTACTGGCGGCGATGATTTCCCCATCCTCCACGCCGATTTCCGCCGCCATGTATTCCTTCAGCATTTGAATGGCCCCCAGATTGGCCGGGAATCCATTCCACAAATCCCAGGACCTAAAATACACCATGAAATGCAGCTTCCCGTACCGGATGCGGGTGTCGATACCGCGCAAGCATGGCGGATCCTTCAGGCGGATGGCGTCCGGGTCTCCTACGGTCATGTAAGCCTGGTTGGTTCCATGTCCGTCTTCCCGATACATCCGGATAACCTCACTGATCTGCGGTTCGAGATACTGCCCATAGGTATAGTCCTCATTCGGCTGTTTCACGGAAGTCATCAGATACGGGAGGTAGCATTCGATATATCCGTCCGCTACCGGATTGGGAATCCCCATGGCCGCCGGAATATCCGGAATCAGGGGGCGCACCCCCGGGTTTCTGATTTGCACGGTGACATAGTCGAACTCAAGTCTTTCCTGCCCCTCGTAACTCCCCCGGTCAATCACATACCGATGCCCCCGGTCAATGATTTCATAGACGCATTGAAACCATGCATCCGGAATATCCCTTGCCGTAATCGAAACCACATCCATGCCGCTATTCCTCATGATAGGTAAATGTTATATCGTTCTAACCGGTACGCGTTAAGTAAACCAAACAGCTTACCAGCTGACAAGCCAGAGCGGGGGTGGCTTGTCTCACCTTCCAGTCCCTCCCCCCACCCTGCCCTCCCCCGCAAGGGGGGAGGAGATAAGTTGCCAGCCTGGGCGTCCTCCGCAAGGCTGGGGATGAGTTGCCAGCCTGGGCGTCCTCCGGGCGGGCGGGCAAATTCGCCGTTTACCGGATGGACCACCCGCCGTTCGCCCTGTCAACATCCCCGAATATCCAGAGAAATGGTGGCCGATCCCGGGCAGCGTGCCGGGAACCTGTTTTCCCCGTTGCAGGATGCTATACATTGACGGGGTCTGGCGGACACCCCAGATTAATATTGTCAACCGACCGGAGTTGTCATTATAATCTTTTTAAAGTATGCGTCAACCTGCTTACGGAAGGTCCATCGATGATTATCCAGCCTTTTTCTCCGCCCGCCGGACTGCAAAACGGTTATGTGCAGACATTTCTGGCCAGCGCCAAGTTCCGGGTTTCCCGCAACAGTACGTTGGAATCCTTTTCCCATCCTCGTATCCTGACAACCGATGACGACATCCGCCTGCTGGGATATCATGCATGCCATACCTGCCCCAAAAAAGGACTGGTTATTTTGATTCATGGATGGGAAGGAAGTTCCCATTCCACTTATATCCTCAGCGCGGGTCAACATTTTTTTCAAAACGGATTCGATGTCTTCCGACTGAATCTACGGGACCATGGCTCCAGCCACCACTTGAACACCGGCCTGTTCTATGCGGTCCTTTTGGAGGAAGTGTTTCAGGCCGTCCGGAAAATCGCCTTGGAATCCACCGTACCGGTTTTTCTGATGGGATTTTCCCTGGGCGGGAATTTTGTGCTGCGTATCCTGAAACGATGCGAAACGGAGCCGATTCCTCCTCTTAGGCACGCAATCGCCGTGAGCCCGGTCCTGGATCCGTCCAAGGCAACCGACCGGATCGACCGGAACCCCTTCATCCGGGCCTATTTCCTGAAAAAATGGCGGCGGTCCCTGATGATCAAGCAGAAGTTGTTTCCCGATCGATATAACTTTACATTTTTGCTCGGATTGAACCGGATCCGGGCCATGACGGAAATCCTTCTGGAAAAATACAGCGACTACAACAGCGCCGACGATTATTTCGCCGGATACGCCGTGATGGGTGACGCCTTGAAAGAAGTCCACACCCCGCTGACCATCATAACCTCCGAAGACGATCCCATCATTCCGGTTCACGATTTCCGTCGTCTGGAAACCGGGCACGCAGTTCACCCCATGATCCAGGATCACGGGGGCCACAATGGATTTCTTGCGGGATTTCCCCTGAAAGGCTGGCATGAAGCCGTGGCTGTTCAGGTTTTTTCCCGCTACCAGCTCCCTGTAGAATCCTGACCGACTCCGGGCTGCCGCACCTTTTTAAAATACCTCCCTATTCCGCCACAGCCGGAATATTCCCTCAGGAAATTGTTTTTTTCACGCGGGAGGCGGCCAGGAGGATAAACGCGGCCGCCAAGGCAAACTGCGCAACTGCGGCAGTCCACAATGCCTTCAGACCGACCCCTTTCAAAACCACTCCTCGAAGAATCTCCAGATACCAACGCATCGGATTGAACACAGTGGCGTATTGCACCGGCTCGGGCATGTTCCGAATTGGAAACATGAAGCCGCTGAGTAACACACAAGGCATCAGAACCAGAAAGGCCGTCAGAAGCGCCTGTTGCTGGGTGCGGGCGCTGGCGCTGATCAAAAGAGCCAGTCCCAAGTTTCCACACAGATATACGCCGGTTAAGGCATACAACAACACCGGACTTCCCTGGATTCGGACCCCGAAGACCAGCATGGCGATTCCCAGCATGAAGGTCATGGTGACATATCCGGTAATCATGTAGGGAATGCTCTTCCCCAGGATATATTCCAACCGCCGGATCGGAGTCACCATTACCTGCTCAATCGTGCCGATCTCCTTTTCCCGGACGATTCCGATGCTGGTCAACAGGACACTGAAGATCATCAGCATAACCGCGATCAGGGCCGGTACGAAATAATACCGGCTTTCCTGGTTTGGATTGTACCAGGCACGCCCAACCAGCCGGACAGGTTCGGGTGTGCCGCTTTTCGGAGGCAGCCGCCGGTACAGGATAGATTGGTTCACCTGTTCAGCGATTCCATTCACGTAGCCCAGAATAATGGCCGTGGTGTTGCTGTCGCTGCCATCGGTTAATATCTGTACCGCGGCCGGTTTTCCGGCTGACACGTCGGCCTCGTACCCGACCGGAACAAACAAGACCAGGGATACATCGCCATGATCCAGAAGCGGGGCAATCTGATCCGTCGCCTCCAGAACATGGTGTACAGAAAAATATCCTCCGGAGGTAAATCGGGACACCAGATCCCGGGAAGCAGCGGTGCGGTCCAAGTCCAAAACCGCGGTCCGGATATCGGTTACATCCGTGGTCAGGGCGAATGCCATAACCATCATCTGAATCACCGGAAGTCCAAACACCACCACCCGCATTCGCGGGTCCCGCAGCATCTGCAAAAACTCCTTGATCAGCATGGGTTTCAACCGTTGAAACACGGGTCACTCCAGAGTCAGTTTCAGTTTCCGGTTACTTATAACGATCAGGATGGCCGCATAAATCGATAGCATCACCGCGTTTGCCCACAGGATTTCGAGGCCGATCCCCTTGAGGTATATCCCCCGGATCAGGGTGATGAAATAACGGGCTGAGACAATATAGGTCAGATATTGCAGCAGCACAGGCATATTGTGAATGGCGAACACGAAACCGCTCAGGATCAGGGTAGGCATGAAACCGGATATGATCGCGATCTGGTTGGCCAGAACCTGGCTTTTCAACACGATGCTGAGAGTCATTCCCAAAAAAAGGGCGCCGGTCAAAAACAAGGCGGCCATCCCGAACAGGAGCCCTGGGTTTCCGCGGATCGGTACCTGGAAAAGCCATCGGCTCATGATCACCGCAATCAGTACATCCAGCATGCCGATGACGAAATAGGGGACGATTTTTCCAAATATCAGCTCCGACGGGCGGATCGGCGTGCTGATCAACTGTTCCATCGTTCCCATCTCCCACTCCCGGGCCACGGTGACACTGGTCAGCATGGCCGCAATCACCACCAGAACAATGGCGATGATGCCCGGCAGAATCGCGTTCTGGCTGCGCAAATCCGCATTGTACCAAACCCGGGGAATGAAATCGACGGGCCGGCTGATGACCTTCCCTCCCGATTTTCGGATTCGCTCCACCAACGCGTTTCGATTGTAACTCATTGTGATGGCGCTGACATAGCCCATGGCCAGGCGGGAAGTGTTGGCGTCGCTTCCATCCACAATCGCCTGAATCCGCGACTGGCGCCCGCCACGGATCGCATCTGAAAAATCCGCGGGGAGGACCAGGGCGACCATAGCCTTTCCGGTGTCCAACAGGTGTTGGATATCGGAATGATTTCCATATCCCACGATCGTGAAATATGGTGATCCGGAAAACAGCGCAATCAGTTCCCGGCTCTCGGGAGAATTGGACTGGTCCACCACGAGGGTCGGCACATGTTTCAGATCCAGGGTCAGGGCGTATCCGTACAGCAGAATCAAAAAGATCGGGATCGCGATCGCCAGCGCCAGGCTTCTCCAATCCCGAAGGACATGAATGAACTCCTTGCGAGCCACGGCCTGAAACCGGCGCCGATTCATCAGCTTCTCCTCTGCATGGATTTCCCGTCCGTTTCCTCAATCAGGGAAACAAAGACGTCTTCCATACCGGGCGGCACCACCGCAATCCGCTCCACCGCTATCCGACGTCGTCGCAACAGCTCCCGTACGGCGGCCTCCGCCTCGCCGGCTTGGGGTACATCCGCCACCACATGAAGCCCTGCACCGAACAACGCGGCGTCCCGAACTGAGGGAATGGCCAATATATCCTCCAGGACATCCTGCGGCCTCTGGCATCGAAGATCCAGAATCCGACTGCCGGACAATTTGGATTTCAGCTCCTCGGGAGTTCCCAGCGCGATCATCCGGCCATGGTAGATCAATGCGATCCGGTCACAATACTCGGCCTCCTCCATGTAATGGGTGGTCACGAAAATGGTGACACCACTTTCGGCCATATCATAAATCAACCTCCAGAACCGTCTTCTGCTGAGAGGATCCACACCGCTGGTCGGCTCGTCCAGAAACAGAATTGGAGGCTGATGCAACACGGCACAAGCCAGCGCCAAACGCTGCTTGATTCCAATGCTGAGATTCCGGGTCGTGTAGTGCCCCTGGTTTGCCAGCCCTGCCATTCGGATCGCCCAGGATATCCGTTCGTCGAGGTGATTTCCGGTAAGCCCGTAAATCCCCCCATAAAAACGAAGGTTTTCCTCCACGGTCAAGTCCTCGTACAGGGAGAATTTCTGGCTCATGTATCCGATATGCTGCTTGATGGCTTCCGGCTCTCGGGAAATATCATACCCGGCGACGGTGCCTTCTCCGGCAGAGGGCGACAGCAGGCCGCACAACATGCGGATGGTTGTGCTTTTCCCGGCCCCGTTAGGACCCAGAAACCCAAAAATTTTCCCTTTTTCCACGGTCAAACTGATTTGGTCGACTGCGGTGAAGTCCTTGAACCTTCGTGTCAATCCAACCACCCGGACCGCCTCGGAGTCATTTCGGCCGGATTCCTCCTCATTTCTGGTCCCCGTTTTTTCCTCCCCCAACGAAGCCCTTTCCAACCCATTTCCCCCGCTTCCCAACAACGCGACAAACACGTCCTCCAGTCCCGGTGTCTCCACAGTCAACCGGTCGACGGACATTCCGCGTCTTTCCAACAGGGCCTGCACATCCTTCCCGGACCGGACGGTATCGGATGTCACCACATGAACACGGTCACCGAAAGCATAACACGAGGTTTCCCGCCCCTCGGATTCGATGATTTTTCGGATCATCCGTGCCTCTGGGCTGTGGACAGCCAGAATTTCCTCCTTCATTTGCGCCTTAATCTCCCCAGGAGTTCCGGAACTCAGGATTTTCCCCTGGTTGAGAAACGCGATCCGGTTGCACCGTTCCGCTTCATCCAGATAGGCGGTAGCCACCAGAATGGCCGTCCCCCCGCGCAGCAGCCGGTACAGGATTTTCCAGAAATCCCTTCGACTGACCGGGTCCACTCCGTTGGTCGGTTCATCCAGCAGCAGAACTTCCGGCGTATGAATCAGCGCACAGGCTAATTGAAGTTTCTGCTTCATGCCTCCGGACAGATCCGCCGCCAACCTCTTCCGAAAGGGATGCAGATTGCTGAAGGAAAGCAACTCGTCCGTACGGGATTTCCGATCCCGTTCAGATACTCCGTAGAGGTCGGCGTAAAAACGGATATTCTCGTCAACGGTCAGATCTCCGTAAAGTCCGAACCGCTGGCTCATATATGCCAGACGTTCCTTGACCTGTTGCGGGGATATCCGGGGATCGTACCCGGATATCCGTGATTCCCCGGCGCTTTGCGGAAGAATACCGGCCAGCATCCGAAGTGTCGTGGTCTTTCCGGCACCGTCAGGTCCCACAATTCCAAAAATTTCTCCTGGATACACGGTCAGGGACACCTGGTCGACCGCCGTCCGACCTCCGAATTTCCGAGTCAGGTTCTGTGCCCACACCGAAACTTCTCCCGCTGGATCCATCATTCCGGTTTCTCCGGATGGATCACGGCATCGGCGGGCATTCCGGGTTTCAATTCCAACCCCGGGTTGGACAAATCGATCTTGATCCGGAACATCAGTTTGACCCGTTCCTCAGCTGTCTGAACCGTTTTAGGCGTGAATTCGGCTTCTCCCGCTATAAACGATATCCGGCCGGACCAGGATTTCCCTTGATAGGAGTCCGTGGTAACCACAGCTTCCTGATCCAGCCGAATTTCTCCCAACCGGGTTTCATTGACATAGGCCCGAAGCCAGGGATGCACCAAATCCCCGATCACCAACACGGGAGATCCGGGCGGCAAAAATTCTCCCGGCTCGGCGGATTTGCTCAGTACCACCCCGGTGATGGGAGAAAACAACTCGGTTTCCGCCAGCTGCCGTTTGGCCTGCTCCAGGGACTCCCGGGCCGCTGCCAGCCGGGCTCTGGCCTGTTCGATGGTTTCACTCCTCGGTCCTTCCCGGACCAACGCGTATTCGGCTTCGGCCTGCCGCAGCATCGCCCTGGCCCGCTCGATCTGCTCCGGCCTGGCCCCTTCCTTTCGCAAGCTGAGCCTCTCCCGAGCACTCTCCGCACGGGCCGCCGCTTCTTCCACCGCCGTCCGGGCGGTTTCATAGCGGGTCCGAAATATCTCGTAATCGCGCCGACTGACGCCGCCTTCCCGGTATAACGACTCGTAGCGCCGGTAATCCGCTTCTGCCTGTTCGAGGGTTGCTTCAGCACCTCTTCGGGCAGCCTCGGCCCGATCTACCTCAAACCGGGCATCCTCAATTTCCTGGCTGCGGAAACCCTGAACCAGTTCAGAAAGATTGTGCCGGGCCTGATCGACATGGGACCTTGCCCGTTGGATTTCCTCCGGCCGGCTGCCGGCTTCCAGGTCCCGGACAACCGACTCCGCATACCGGTAGTTGGCCTCGGCCTGGTTGACCAGAATTTTCTGGTCCCGGTTGTCCAGAATCCCAATCCGCTGCCCCTGTACCACCGAATGCCCTTCATCAACCAGACGATCGGCCAGTCTCCCCGGGATCTGAAACGCAGCCTGGACCACGGTAGCCTCAATGGTTCCGGAAACCCGAATCTCCGCTTCCGGGAGCCGGCCCCGTACCTGCAGGAACCAGACCGCCGCTACCACCGGAACCACCACCACGGGGATCACCAACTTCCAACGTTTTTTCATACCGTCTCCCGAAAAAAAGAGGCAGGAAAGACTGATGTTTCATGGACACAATGAACATTCTGGACAGCCGAGGACGCTGTTGATGATTTTCATCATTCTTGACGCCTCTGAAGGAATCTGTCAATACTGTATTCTGATAAATAGAATCCCTTAATGCCCGCAAGGAAATCATATGTTCGCAGAATCCGTCACGTTTCCTGCCGCGTTTATCGCCGGCCTTCTTTCATTTCTTTCTCCCTGCATCCTCCCGCTGATTCCGGCGTATTTCACCTTTATCACCGGATTTTCCCTGGACGAGCTGACCGGTTCCCGAACCGACATCCGTACCAAAGTGGTCCTTTCCACAATTGCCTACGTGTTGGGATTTTCCACTGTTTTTATACTGCTTGGTGCCTCCGCCTCTTTCCTGGGAGGATTTATTCAGGCATACAGCGCCCCCATCCGCATCGGGGGCGGAATCCTGATCATCCTTCTGGGAATCCATCTGACAGGTGTATTTCGATTCCGCACTCTCGATGTCGAAAAGCGGATTCACGTGAACCGAAAGCCGGTTCACGCACTGGGATCTTTTCTGGTGGGAATGGCCTTTGGTGCCGGATGGAGTCCCTGCATCGGGCCGCTGTTGGGATCCATCCTGATTGTCGCCGGCAATCAGGAAACCGTTTTGCAAGGAGTAATTCTTCTTTCCATTTACTCCGCAGGCCTGGCCGTTCCGTTTCTGATCATCTCCTTTTTTGTCAATTTCATTCTTATTTTCTTGAATAAGGCCAGGAAGGTATTACAATATATCAATATTGCAGCCGGGACGCTGCTGATTCTGATGGGCATCGCCCTGATCACCAACCGGCTGAATTTCTGAGGGACGTCTCTTTCCTTGCCCCGCATCGAAGGGCATCCCGAATCTTTGATCCATAAATCCCAACAGGCAGGATCTCTATGAAATTATGGTGGTGGGTAATGGCGGCATGGATGGCCGCTGGTTTTTTGTCGGCCGAGACTCCGGCCGTGAATGCGGCTGACCGAATTAAATGGTACGGCTACGAAGAAGGAATCGCGCGCGGCAAAGCAGAAAACAAGAAGTTGTTTTTGAATTTTCATGCGGAGTGGTGCACCTATTGCACCAAGATGGATCGGGAAACCTTTGCGAATCCCACCGTGGTCGCCTACCTGAACGAGAATTTCATCCCGATCAAGGTGGATGCGGACCGGGAAAAGAAGGTCGCCGTACAATATAAGGTTCAGGGACTTCCCTCCACCTGGTTTTTGACTCCGGCCGGAGAACAGATCGGAAGCCAGCCTGGTTACATTGCAGCGAAAAATCTTCTGTCCCTGATGAAGTATATCCATACGGACAGTTACAAGACCATCGCGTACAAGGATTTTGTGAAAAAAAACCCCTGATCGGACGGACTCTTCATTCATGGATGCGTTCTGGCTGCGGCAGATCATACGGAATACCACCCATCCATGCCGGCCGGAAAATGGATCTTTCCGCCAGGCATGTGTGTTTCTGCTGATTTTCGAACGCCTTGGGACCCCGTTGATTCTGATGATCCAGAAAACCGATACAGACGGATATCCGTGGCGAAACCAGGTGGCTCTGCCGGGAGGGCATGTGGATCCGGAAGACGCCGGACCGCTGGATGCCTGTTTCCGGGAATTAAAGGAAGAACTGGATATTTCGCGGGACCAGGTGACCTTTACCGGAACGCTGGGGCATTACCAGACTATCCGGAATCACAATATCGAGGCTTTTTCCGGCATCTGGAACAAAAATGGTACCATTGTCCACAAAGCCGATGAAATATCACGGGTACTGGAAATTCCGGTTTCCGACCTGATGGCGGTTCATCTGGCCAGAGGATTTCACGGCTATATACCGGATGTATACGAGTTGCAATATCCGGTTCAGGATGTGACGATCTGGGGAGTCACCGCCCGAATTCTTCATCACTTTCTGGAGATGCTCTATC
Organism: uncultured Desulfobacterales bacterium; assembly: GCA_964614125.1. Taxonomy (GTDB): domain Bacteria; phylum Desulfobacterota; class Desulfobacteria; order Desulfobacterales; family Desulfatirhabdiaceae; genus UBA4064. Next base: position 17,624 of record CAZTKB010000006.1, read on the forward strand.
CTTACCGGTCGAACTTTCCGTCTGTATGAGGACGTCAGTCTCCATTCTCGGGATTTTCCCAGCCAGGCAGCAGCATGTTTTCTTTACGTTTGTGTAATTGCCGGAGAAACAGCCGGAAACCGGTGGAAACCAGAACGATTGCGCTGAGAAGGCTGATGAGAAGGGGAATCCAGAGAAACTGGACGAACACAGGGTTTTCCCATGCGGTCTGCATCCCGGTCAGTCCGAACAAAAAAACACCACCCATGGCCGCCGTAATCACCAGACAAGCCGCGTCCGAATCATACCAGGGTGCGATCGTTTTTCGAAAAACCGGTCGTGAATCCATAGGGAGAAAATACAATCCATCTGAGTGACATGTCAATGAAATCTGTTTTTCCGGCAATTTCTCCCAGAATCTTCTGTATCGGCCGGTTCCCTTGCCTGGTCTTTGTGTTGCTTTGCCTGGTGTCGGCCGGAGGATGTTCTACCAGGCAAGGCTATGTTCTCATGAAAGATACACAGGAATACATCGAACCAAACACCATCGTTTCCGGTATCACCGGACAGCCCGTCACTTATGAGGAAATGTTGAATGACCTGTCCACTGCCCGCGTGGTGTATATCGGGGAGAATCATGCCAATCCCTATCACCACCGGATCCAACTGCGTCTTTTACAGGACCTTGCCGAAAGGGAACCCGGCATCGATGTGGGTATCGAAATGGTGGACACCCCATATCAACATATCCTGGATGAGTGGACGGCAGGGAATCTGACCCCCGAAATGTTCCGGGAAAAAATCCATTGGTATGCCAATTGGCGGTATCCCTATGATCTCTATGCGGCGATCTTTGATTTCGTTCAAACCCGTACCATTCGCCTGGTCGCTTTGAATCTGCCCTTTCACATTCCGGCGAAAATAGCGGTGGGCGGACTGGATAGCCTGTTGGATGAGGACCGGCGGCACCTTGCCGCCCATATCGATCTTTTGGAGAAAAACCACCGGGCCTATGTCCAGTCTGTTTTTCAGCACCACCCGATCCGGGGAAGAGACAATTTCGAATATTTTTACATGGCCCAATGCGCCTGGGAAGACACGATAGCTGAAAATATCGCGGCCAATTTGGGCAACCACAGAATGGTCGTTCTCATCGGGAACGGACATATCGTTCAGAAATTTGGTGTTCCCAACCGCGCCTTTCACAGAACCCAAGCCGTTTTCAAGACCTTGTATCTGAGTTCTCCAAAAGGGGAGGTTTCGTCGTCCCATGGAGATTATATATGGGTAGCGGGAGAGGAACAGCCCCTGTAGCAGATCGTTTGATACCGACTGGAACGGTATCTTGAACAGGAGGATCATGAAACAGAAATTACGAATCGGCGCCCTGATCTCCGGAGGCGGAACCAATCTGCAGGCCATCCTCGATGCCTGTGAATCAGGCGGCATTCAGGGCCGCATGGTGTTCGTCGGATCGGATAACCCGGATGCCTTCGGGTTGAAACGAGCCGAGAAAGCGGGTATCCCCACCTTTGTCGTGAATTACCGCTCCATCATCCAGGCAAACCGGGGAAATCCCCTGGCCATGCCACTCCCCTCAGATTTCAACCTCGAAGACTGCCTGATCAAACAAAATCTGTTTCCGGCCGGAACTCCACCCTATCGCATCGTTCGGTTCCTGATAACCCGTGCAATCGCGGAGGCCGAACTGCTCCGCCATATGTCGGAGAATCCCTTCGATCTGCTGGTTTTGGCGGGATTCATGAGAAATCTCACCCCTTATTTTATCGACCGGGTCAATCTGTCTCCGGAACACCCCCGGATCATGAACATCCATCCAGCCCTTCTGCCGGCGTTTCCGGGAACCGACGGCTACGGGGATACCTTGCGCCACGGCTGCCGGGTAGGCGGCTGCACGGTACATTTTGTCGACTACGGAGAAGATTCCGGCCCCATCATCGGACAGCGGTGTTTTCCCATCTACCCGGATGACACGCTGGACTCGATCAAGAACAAGGGGCTGGAACAGGAATGGCTCCTCTATCCGGAGTGTATCCAACTGTTTGCCGAAAACAGGCTCCAACTGGTGAGAAAGACCCATACCCTGGATAACGGAAGGGAAGTGACCCGAACCTCAGTTCGAATCCGGAATGGATGATATGGATATCGCATTGACATGGATCAAAATCATTGCGGTTCTGATCGGAGCCGCCATGCTCGGAAGCTGGTTCCTATCCGACTTGAGAGCCGCCCGGATCGCCCGTAAACCCTGGTACACCCCCTATGTCGGGATCCCGGGGCTTCTGATTCTCTTGTTTGTTCTCGGACTGCCGATAGTGAAATGGATTCTCCAGCGGTAATCGGATCGATAACCCGTTTCGGCATCATGCGCCACGCCACCACCGAATGGAATCGGATCGGGCGGATCCAGGGGCATGGGGACAGCCCCCTGTCCCCTGCGGGAAAAACCATGGTGATGGAATGGATCGAGCCGATCCGTACCGTGGTATGGGACCAAATTCTGTGCAGCGATTTGGGGAGGGCACGCGCCACCGCGGAACTGATCAACTCCTTTCTTCATATTCCGTTGGAAACCGACCCTCGACTTCGGGAAATGGACTGGGGCCAATGGACCGGACTGACCCGCCCCGAGATCCGGGAACGGTTTCCGGAAATCCTGAAAAACGAGGACATCGAGCAATGGAGCTTCTCCCCACCCGACGGAGAAAGCTATCTGCAGGTCCGCGGCAGAGGGCTTCAAGCCTTGCGGGAGGCGGCCGGCCGCATGCCGGGCATCCGTTATCTGGTCGTCACCCACGAGGGCCTGATGAAATGCCTGTATTACCGCCCCGAAGACCATGGCCTTCCCAAAAATGTCTTGACCCTGATGAAGCCCTGGCGGATACATATTTTGGCCGGAACCAAAGACGGGCTGCGACTGGAAATTCCCAACGCCATTCGCTTGAATCCCGGGCATCCGGATCATGACGATCTACCGGGGTTACCATGAAAATCCTGTATTATTGCCAGCATGTTCTGGGAATGGGACATTATTTCCGAAGTTTGGAAATCTGCCGGGCTCTGGCCGGGCACGACGTCCTTCTGGTCACCGGGGGAGATCCGGTGGATCTCCCCCTTCCAGTTCATGTTCAACCCGTGTTGCTTCCAGCGCTCATGATGGATGAACGGTTCGACCGCATGGTTACCTCTGCCGAAACGTGTTCTCCGGAAGAAATCCAAACCGTCCGTTGCACCCGGTTGATGGAAACATGGCACGAGAATCGTCCGGAATTCGTCATCATCGAGCTCTATCCTTTCGGGAGAAAGGCGTTTCGGTTTGAATTGGATCCCCTTCTGGACCGGATTCGATCGACGGATACCCCGGATTGCCGGGTTGTTTGCAGTGTTCGCGACATTCTGGTGGAAAAACAGAATGTTTCAGCATATGAAAATCGGGTGGTGGAAGCACTCAACCGGTGGTTTGACGCGGTACTGATTCATTCCGATCCGGCGATTGTCCGGCTGGAGGAAACCTTTTCGCGCGTCATGGACATCCATACGGAAATCGTATATACCGGCTTCGTCACTCCCCGCCCGAAACCTGGAGATCGGGCCAAGATCCGGAATGGGATCGGACTTACCGAAACAGACCGCCTCATCGTCGTCAGCGCCGGAGGGGGAAAGGTGGGCAAAGACCTTCTGCAGGGGGCGATTCAGGCCTTTTCCATCCATTTGACTGACACTCCATCCCTTCACATGCAGGTATTCACCGGACCATTTCTGGAAGAGGCCGATTTTCGGAGGCTGCGGGAACAAGCCACCCCCTCACTTCGGATTGACCGTTTTACACCGGATTTTCCGGCCTGGCTCTCCGCGGCGGATCTGTCCATCAGTATGGCCGGATACAATACCTGCATGAACATTCTGGCGGCTGGAACACCGGCCCTGGTTCACCCCTTCGGCCAAAACCGGGAACAGGGCCTGCGTGCCCACAAGCTGGAAGATCTCGGACATCTCACGGTCATTCCGGAAGACGATATGGAGCCGCGCCGCCTGGCAAGGCTGATTCGAAGCAATTTGGGCAGGGATGCCAATCAACCCGCTTCTCCGGTTCTTCTGGACGGCGCCTTGGTAACGGCGGAATGGATCCAGCGGAAGGCGGCCGCATGAAAGTGATCCGTAAACCCCTCCTGGATCCGGCGGCCCTGTATCGAAAACCGGTTTCCGGCTTGCACGATGCGCTGGATCTTTGTATTCAACGGGGAGTGGACCGGCTGGATCCTGGCCGGACGGCGGGGGTCTTTTTCCGGGCCGACGATGTAGGCATACCTGAGCCCTTGGTCATCCGCCTGATGGAGTTGTTTCTGTTTCACGACATCCCGTTGGCCTTAGCCGTGATCCCCACGTGGATGACGGTGGATCGATGGAATGCGTTTCGGCCGCTCGACCGGGAGGCCAAGCACCTGTGGCAGTGGCATGTGCATGGATGGCGGCATTTCAACCATGAACCGGTGGGAAAGAAACAGGAGTTCGGGCCGTCCCGAAGTTCGGAACAGCTGCTGCAGGATCTCCGTCTGGGACTGAACCGACTCGAAAAAATCCTCGAAAACCGATTGACCCGCGTTTTCACTCCACCCTGGAACCGATGTGACATTCGGACAATGGAATACCTGGCATCCCTCGGGTATCTGGCGGTTTCTCGAAATAAAGACAGCCTTCCCGCGCCTGTGACCGGTTTGATGGATATTCCGGTGAACGTGGATCTGCATACCCGAAAAGAACCCGACCCTGCCGACGGATGGCGCTTTCTGTTCCAGGAACTGGAAAATGGGATTGCTTCGGGTCGATGCGGTGTCATGATCCATCACTCGCGAATGAATAGCGCCGCATTCGATTTTCTCGACCACCTGCTGGGCCGGATGAAGCGGGAAAACCGGATTCAGCCGATTTCCCTCTGGGAAGGCCGCCAATGACCCATCCTTTGATGCATCACCGTATCGATCTGATCGGATATCCGATGGACCTGGGAGCCGGCCGCCGGGGGGTTGACATGGGTCCGACCGCTCTTCGTATCGCCGGAATCCAGGAAAAACTGGAAGGGCTGGGATACACAGTGGAAGATACCGGTGATATCCCGATTCGGATCGGAAACCGACCGGATCTTTCGAACCCCCGGTTGAAATACGTCAGAGAGATCTCTCGGGCATCCAAACTTCTGGCGGCACGTGTGGAAGATTCCCTTTCACGGGGGCATTTTCCGCTCTGCCTGGGCGGAGATCACGGAGTAGCCATCGGCTCCCTGGCGGGTGTATCCGCCTATTGCCGAAAAACCCGGAAAACCCCCGGCGTCATCTGGATTGACGCACACGCGGATATGAATACGGAAGAAACTACCCCTTCCGGCAATATTCACGGGATGTCTTTCGCCATCGCCCTGGGATATGGAGACAAGAGGCTGACCCACATCAACGGATTCGCCCCCAAAATCTACATGGATAACGCCGCGTTGATCGGCATCCGGAAACTGGACCGGGGAGAAAAACAGGCCTTGAAAACCAGATGTGGAAATGTATACACCATGACCGACATCGACAGAAAAGGCGTTGATTTTATCATTCGAAACATATTAAAGAGGTTGACAAGCCGGGTAGATCATATTCATGTCAGTTTGGATGTGGACAGCGTGGACCCGCTGGTGGCACCCGGTGTTGGAACGCCTGTTTCCGGCGGATTGACCTATCGGGAAATACATCTGCTGATGGAAACCATCGCGGAATGCGGCTGTATGTCTTCCATGGATGTAGCGGAAGTCAACCCGATTTTGGATGTGCGAAACACCAGCGCCCTTCTGGCGACGGAAATCGTCGCATCCAGCATGGGGATGCGGATACTGTAGCTGTCTTCGAAATTTTTGTAGCTGTCAGGAATCGCGTGAAACAGACCATCATACCGGATCAACCGATACGGTTTCGGGCGCTTTTGGCCGGATTTATTCTGTCGTTGACCATCTGCGCCCTGACACCCTTCAACAATATCTATCACCAAGCCACCCCGCTCGGTGGAGGTCATTTCCCTCTAGCCCCTTTCTTTATCCTGATTTGGCTGAGCCTTTTCATCGCTGGTCTCCGAAAACTCTTTCCCTCCCTTTCCATTTTTTCGGGCAAGGAGTTGCTGATCATCTGGATGCTGACCGTCCTTTCGTCAGGGATTTCCTACACCGGTCTGGTTCGCACCTTTTTTATCAATGTGACCGCCCCCTGGCATTTCGCCACGGTGGAGAACCATTGGGAAGAAACAATTCAGCCCTTTTTCCCCGCTGCATGGCATCCGCAGGACCCGATGGCGATCCAATACCTATACGACGGACTGCAAGAAGGCAGGCAGATGGGACTTACCGAGTTGGTCCTACATGTTCCCTGGGCCGCGTGGATTCAGCCCTTGGTCGTGTGGACCCTGTTGATCCTGTCCGCCTACTGGGTCATGGTATGCCTCGTCAACATTTTCAGCCGCCAATGGCTCCATTACGAACGGATGAACATGCCCCTGTTGCAGGTGCCTGTCATGATCGGAGAGGCACTGGACGAGAAAAAATTAGGGGAATTCCTTGCCAACCGCTATCTGATCGTCGGGTTTCTCCTTCCGGTTTGCCTCCACCTCCTTAACGGGCTGAATTTTTATTTTCCAGCCGTTCCGCAAATTCCCACTCTGATTTTGGCCGGCCCCTATTTTTCCAGCCAGGGGGTCTTCTCGTCATTCGTGAAATTGAAAATTTATATTTATCCGGCGTTCATCGGTTTCGCATTTCTGACGTCCAAGCAGATATCCTTCTCCTTCTGGTTCTTTTTCCTGGCCGGGGGCCTGCTCATCGGCATATTATCGGTGCTGGGATACAACATTCCGGACGCGGCCTTGGGATTCACCTTCGGCCCCACCCTGTCCCGGCCCGAGGAAACCCAGATGATCGGTGCCTACGGCGTTTTCTTTCTGTTCATCCTCTGGCTTGCCCGCCGCCATATCCTGGATGTCATCCGGCAGGCATTCGGACTTCGAACAGAATCCAGGCATTCCTTCCGAGAATGGATGTCCGCCCGATTTTCCTTCTGGGGTCTCGTGGCCGGTATCATCTGTCTGTATGGATGGTGCCGGTATTTCGGAATGACTGCCTGGTCGGCCTTCTTTTTCCTCAGCGCCGCTTTCATGGTGATGGTGGTCGCCACTCGAGTGATCTGCCAGGGAGGCATCGCCTATTTCACCCTGACGGCGGCTCCGGTTGACGGATTGTTGGCTTTCTGGGGCACCCGCTTGTTCTCCGGATCTCAGATACTTCTGGCCGGTGTTACTCAAAAAGTTCTTTTCCTGGACTTGCGGGAATCCCTGATGCCCTCTCTTCTGCATGCCCGCCGCGTGACCGGTGTATTTTCCGGGCAGACCAAGCTGTTTTTCACCATCCTTGCGACATTGATCGGCGCTGTGGCGGTTTCATTCGGAGCCATGCTTTTGCTGTGTTACAAATATGGAATCCGAGAACTGGAACTGGAATGGGCCACCCGGACCACCCTTAACACCTATGAAAACATTCAGGCCGTCATGACCGCCCCGTCCGCTGCCGGATCTTCCTGGGTGATGATATTTTCCATCGCCGGCGCGTTGGTCATGCTCGTGTTGGTTGTCTGCTATCATCGGCTCTACTGGTGGCCGATCCATCCCATTGGGTATCTCATGGCCTACAGTTCCGCCATGCGGATTCTCTGGTTCAGTTTTTTTGTCGGATGGCTCGTCAATGCCCTGTGTATGCGATACGGTGGGGTCAGTCTCTTCAACAGGCTCCGGTTTCTGTTCATCGGATTGATTATCGGGGATTTCTTCATGGGGGGGCTATGGGCCGTCATCGGCCTGCTGGGAGACGCCTCCTACCGGGTTCTTCCGGATTAACGCGGCGCACGGTGAGCCCAAACAGGCGAAGACATGTACGAAGATAAAGAGCTCCAGGAATATCGAGATCTTCTGAAGACGCCCGAACGTTTCGAGGAAGGGTTCGACTGGAAAACAATTGTCGGCGCCGTCTTCATCGGATTTCTGATGATGCCGGGCAGCATGTATCTGCAACTGGTCATCGGTACGGGAATCGGGCCGGCGGCTCGATGGGTGACGATCATTCTGTTTGCGGAAATCGCCAAACGCGCCTACACGGAACTGAAACAGCAGGAAATTTTCCTGCTGTACTACATGGCCGGCGCCGCCCTGGCCTCTCCTTTTCAGGGCTTGCTCTGGAGCCAGTACCTGGTTCAATCCGATGCGGCCAAGATGCTCGGTCTGACCGAATTTATTCCGGAATGGGTGGCTCCGGCACCCGAATCCATCTCCCTGATCGAGCGTACCTTTTTTCACCGGGACTGGATGATCCCCATTCTGCTGCTGGTGGGTTCTCAGATCATCCAACGAATTGACCAGTTCGGCTTGGGATATGCTCTCTACCGGATCACCTCGGATGTCGAGAAGCTGCCGTTTCCCATGGCCCCGGTAGGAGCCCTGGGCACCATGGCCTTGGCCGAATCCGGCGAAGACAAGAAAAAAAGCTGGAAATGGCGTGTTTTTTCCATTGGGGGCGTTATTGGCCTGGGATTCGGTTTTCTCTATGTCATGCTTCCGACCGTCTCCGGCCTGTTTTTCATGGAATCCATCCAGTTGATCCCCATTCCATGGATCGAGTTGACCCGCAAAACAGAGGCTGTCCTGCCTGCGGTAGCCACCGGCATCCAACTGGACCTGGGTCTGGTATTCATTGGAATGGTCCTTCCGTTTTGGGCCGTCATCGGTGGTCTGATCGGTTTGATCATCACGATCATCGCCAACCCGATTCTGTTCCGTCACGGAATCCTGTCCCGCTGGCATGAGGGAATGGAAACGGTCGATACTATTTTTGCAAACAACTTCGACTTTTACATGAGTTTCGGCATCGGTCTGGGCCTGGCGATCGGGGCCATCGGCATCTGGCATGTCATCCGATCCTTTCGCAAATCGGAAGGTGTACAGCGCGGCAGTTTTCAACTGCTCTTTTCTCCACCCGAGGGCCGCGGGGACTTCAATTTCTGGATCGCCATCGGCATCTACGTGTTCTCGACGCTTTCCTATGTCCTGCTGTGTATCTGGCTGGTCCCGAATTTTCCCTGGATCTTTTTTCTGGGTTACGGCTTCGTCTATACGCCGATCATTTCCTATATCACGGCCCGGATGGAGGGTATCGCCGGCCAGTTTGTCAGCCTTCCGATGGTCCGGGAAGCCAGCTTCATCGCCGGAGCCCGTTTTTTCGGATACCAGGGAATCGAAATCTGGTACGCCCCGATTCCCATTCACAATTACGGAAAAGCGACCGTTGATTTCCGGGAGATCGAATTGACGGGCACCAGTATTCGGGGTATTATCAAATCAGAAATTGTTGTCTTCCCGGTGGTAATGATCTCCAGTCTTCTGTTTTCACAATTCATTTGGAAACTGGCGCCGATCCCGTCCAGCCATTACCCGTATGCCCAGCAACTGTGGCATCTGCAGGCCTTGAACACCTTGTTGATGCAGACATCCACTCTGGAAGGCAACGCGTTGTTCTACCAAGCCTTAAACGGGATCTACGTCATGTCCGGGCTGGGGTTGGGTGTCATCTTATATATGATTCTCTCGGCATTCGGACTCCCCATCCTTCTGGTATACGGGATTGTCCGAGGCTTGGGCCAGAGCACACCGCACGGACTGATCCTGGAGGTAGCCGGCGCGCTGCTGGGGCGGTATTATTTTTTCAAGAAATACGGAGCGATGTGGCGTCAGTACGCCCCGGTGCTGTTGGCCGGTTTTTCTTGCGGCATGGGGTTGACCGGCATGTTCGCCATGGGATTGACCCTGATTCTGAAATCTCTGGAACGGTTGGCGTATTGACGGATGTCGACATGAAATACGAACCGGTATGACCCGGAAGGGAGGTACCCTGTATGCCTTGTAATAACAAAATTTTAGCATGGACCGCCTGCATGCTGATCCTGGTTTCCAGCGTTTGCCATGCGGATGCCCCCAAAGAGCTGGGGGGGTTTCGTCTGGGCTCCGATATCGCGGGATATCGGAACCAGGTGGTAATGGAGACAGCCATGCCGATTCGTTACGCAGAGTGGATCACAGAAGTCGAATCCATTGCCTCGGAGGGATTTAAACCAGGGCTGATCGCATATGGAACGTGTGCGGATCCCGGAAAAATCGTTCGGATCAAATTGAAATATGCGGATGACAGCCGACAGTTTTTTGACGCGCTGGTCCGGGAAATCGAAAAGAAATACGGGAAACCCGCGGAATGGAGGGGAGACACGTTCGGGATCGTAATATCCTGGAAATGGTCATTCGTGGACAAACAAAACAATCGGATCAGCATGATCCTCCAGCACAACAAACTGGATACGGACGAAAAAATCGGCAATTCGATCAAACTGACCATGACCGGCCAGGTAGAGAAAGAACGGGATTGTTTTCAGAAAAAATACCCCAATTGCCGGGAAGGCGGTGTCGGCTTGCCGAGTGCTGAGATTCCGACAAAGGACTGGGACCGGTTCCTCCCCCGGTAACAACCTGATATCGATGACGCTTCCTAAGATTTGGGACGAACTGGCCTGGAACGGCATTCGATTTGAAAAGCCCTCTGACTGGCAACCCGTGCTGATATCGGCCCACCGGCTGGTTCTGGAAACCAGGGGCGAGGTCTCCTGTGAAATCCAGTGGCAATCCGCCCGGACGCAGACGGATCCGGAATCCATTTTTCATCAATTCCTTACCCGATATCGGAAAAAAGGGGTGTTATTCACCCGGGAGGACTTCGCTTCCCCCCTGCCTATCGACTCCCGTTTCCGATGGATCTTTTTCCAATGGGAAGATTCCGGGCTCAAAGGAAGCGGATTTATCACCGTCTGTCCTGAGTGCGGAAACGCCGCCCTGATCCGGTTTTATGATACCGGATTCCCCAATGACCAGGCCCGGCTCCGGACATATGCCCGGTTCCTGAACAGCCTGACAGACCATACGGAAAATCAGGAACTGCTATGGGCTGTCTACGACATCCGGGTTTTCCTCCCCCAAACATACCGTTTGGCCGGGCATCAATTTTTGGCAGGCGCCTTCACCTTGTCTTTTTCCGAAACAGATCAAGGACTCACTCTTTACCGATTCAGCCCCGCATCCCATCTGCTCGAAAAACAAACCTTGGCGGAATTCGCCAAAAAGTTTCCGATTCCGCCTTCCGAAAAACCGGTACACATCGCCCCGGACGTTCTGGAATGGGCGGAAACAAAAAATGCTCACCCCCCAAAAACCTGGAAATTGTCCGCGATTTTCCGCCGAAAACCGATTCCGCGGCGCCTGCGCCTATGGCATATTCCGGAACGAAATCGGATTCTGGGGGTGGAAGCAACAGGGGCCGCAGCCTCGGATATCGACTCATTCAACCGGATTTGTTTCCGCTATGTGTGCATCCCCACGTAAAACGGGAAATCCGTCATCCCTATCTCGGCGGGATGCTCTCCAATGCATCCCGGTTAAACGCGTCTCGGTCGTCGAATCGATCCTGGAAAACGGAGATGTACTCTTGCACCACCCGGAGGCGGCTCATCCCTGGGTTCAACGAGTGGCGGCATGGTTGGGAAAATCCGATGGGCGGGGCCGTATACGCAAACTGCAGTTGGATGCCTTGGGCAGCCAAGTCTGGCACCTGATTGACGGGCGGAATACGGTGGAGGAAATTGTACGATCTTTCGCGCAAACCCATCAACTCCATCACCGGGAAGCGGAAACGGCCGTGGTTCAATTCCTGCGCAACCTGGGGCAGCGGGAAATCATTTTCATGAAATGAGCCTGTTCCGCTTTCCCGAACCACCGGGAAAGCGGGACAGTTTTCCGATTTATTCATCCAGTTTAATGGAGCTTTTCGTCTTTTCTTTCCGACGTTGTTCCTTGGCCCGGTACTCATCCATGCAGCTGTCCTTCCGGATCATGGAGCATTCCAGGTATTCGACGATCTCGATGACGCATGCCCGAACCGCCTTGCCGGCGGGTGTTTTTTCAAATCCGCCGAAGCTGCTGCTGAAAATACCGGAAGATATCCCGACATTCAAGCCTCCGCCTCCGGCATTCGCCTCGATGGCGCGTGACTGGACGATCTCCCCGGTTGTGGTGTCGACGACCCGGAGATCAATGGAGATATAGGCATCCTCCTTCTTTCCGCCGATGCTGACAGGGCCAAGGGAAATGCCACCCCCGGTTCCCTTGACCGACTCCTCGTAGGCCGTGACCGTTCCCATCACCAGGTACTGGGCGCCTGTCATTTTTCCGATGCTGGCAGCCGTCTTTTTGGCAATCCGCCCACTGGCCGCCAGGTTCTGCTCTTGGAGCACGTGTTCCAGCTTGGACCGTTCCACCACCCGGAATTCTCCGCTGGATGACAATTCACTGGTCACCAATCCGGACAGTTCCCATCCCATTCCTCCACGCCACCAGGCAGCACCGGAGGTGTTGGTGAATTCCGCCACACCGATGGTGGGCTGTTCGGACAACGCGATGGAGGGACTCAGCAGCAGCCAAAAAACCAGGAAAACAGGAATGACCGAAAGATAATGTTTTTTCATGATCGATTCTCCTGAAAGGGATTGTGATTGGCATATTGGTGAAATCGGTTTGTACCCATCGTAGTCTTGTAGGGGAATCCAATGGATTGTTCAAGTGAAATTCGTCGTGAAAAACGGCCGAGTCGTCCGTCGTCCCGTGGGACCTATCCCGCCTTGCAGGCTGGGCCAGGGGTAACATTTTTTCCCATTTATTTTGGTGGGGTTGGGCGATGGCTGTGAATTTTTTCCTCCCCCCTGGTGTGCTGGGCCAGGGCCACTAATTTTTCTCCTCCCCACTGGTGCTGACAACAACCCACACATACGCCCATGGTGTTGGGAGAGG
>CAZTKB010000007.1:0-4738 GCA_964614125.1 uncultured Desulfobacterales bacterium
ATATCCAACAATATGAATTTTCTTGATTATGGAATCATTCGGATGTATACGGAAACCCTTTTCCCACGGATTTCAATCGTGCAGCCGGATGTCACCAACGGAATCCATCCCTGGGTTTGATGAAAACCTCTTGACGGTGAAGATGAGTCCCATGCCTGTAATCCTTCAAACCACGCTCCTGTTGGCGGCTTCCAATCTGTTCATGACCTTCGCCTGGTACGCCCACCTGAAAAACATGGGTGGAAGTCGGTGGTATATCGCAGCCCTGATCAGCTGGGGGATTGCCTTGTTCGAATATCTCATCCAGGTACCCGCCAACCGGATCGGCTATACGGCCCTCACCTTGCCTCAACTGAAAATACTTCAGGAAGTGATCACCCTCTCCATTTTTGCCCCGTTTGCGATTCTGTATATGAATCAGCCGCTGAAACTGGACTATTTGTGGGCGGGACTATGCCTGATGGGGGCGGTGTACTTTATTTTTCGATCCTGACCCGCGCTTTCCTTCCCAACAGGTCCGCTGGATCACCTGAAGTATCTCTTTTCCAAATACTTTTGCCTGCCATGATTTTATTCCCGGCACTGCGGACAATTCCTCCAGCGTTGTCGGGGCAAGCACGGCGATCCGATACAACAGTGCATTGCTGCAGATGAAACCCGGATCCATGGACAGGGAATTCGACCATCGAATTCTAGCTTCCTTGAGCGCACGGAGGCTTAGGGTGTATCCGTTTTCCGGAATTGTTTCCGAGTATCTCGGAAACCCGGGTAGTTGGTCTTCGGGGATCCCCAAGGCCACGTTGACCCGGTCGATTAGATCCTGTCCGTACATACCCAGTTGTCTGGCACTGAGAATGTGCAGCCGGTGGAGGCTTTCCAGGTCTGTGGGAAGGGTTTTGCTGATATCCAACAATACCGCATTGCTCATGATCTTGAACGGAGGACGATCTTTTTTATGAGCAGCCTCTTCACGGAATTCCATCAGGGATTCCAGAACCGCAAGCGATCGGGGACGCAACTTTCCCGCGCCTTTCATTTTCACGAATCGAGGTTCGGTGGAAACTTCGGCATACCGAACCCGGCTGAGAGCCTGGCACTCCTCCTCAAACCAACCCATCCTCCCCATGGAATGAAGGTCCGTATTCAGGGATTCGGCCAAGGGGATCAAAAACGCCACATCCCGGGCGGCGTATTCCTGCATTTCGTCCGGCAAGGGCCGACGGGACCAGTCTTTCTTTTGGAAACGCTTGTCCAATGTGATCTGGAATCTATCCTGCAATACGGTATCCAGCCCGGAATATTTCATTCCCAGAAACCGACATGCCACCTCGGTGTCAAAAAGATTAACCACTTCGATTCCGAAATCCCGGTGTAAACTCCGAATGTCATAATCGGATCCATGGAAAATTTTTCGAATATCGGGATCCGAAAAAACAGGTTTCAAAAAACGGATTTCCCCAGTGATGGCCAAAGGATCCACCAGGAAAATTCGATCCTGAGTGGCCAGTTGAATCAGACAAATTTTTTCCTGATAATGAAACAGGGAATCTGCTTCCAAGTCAACCGCCAGCACAGGCTCTTGGCGCAATTCCCGAACCACTTTCCGTAGAATGCCGGCATCGCCGATCCATTGGCCGGTAGGGGAATTCATAAGGGTTCCATCCGGATCAGTGCGACAGAGTACGCGGAAATGGCTTCTTCCCGCCCGATGGCTCCCAGACCTTCCGTGGTAGTTGCCTTGATATTGACTGATTCCAAGGGGATGGATGCAGCATCGGCGATATTCTCCCGCATTTGATTCCGAAACCCGGACAACCGGGGTGCCTGAGCCACGATGGTTGCATCCAGGTTTACAATGGAATAGCCTAAACGGCGGACCTTTTCGGATGTGGTCTGGAGGAGGCGCAAGCTGCATATCCCCCGGAGTTCCGGATCGGTATCCGGAAAGTGTTCCCCGATGTCCCCCATTCCAGCTGCTCCCAAAAGGGCGTCACAAATCGCGTGGACGGCGACATCCGCGTCTGAGTGACCCAGAAGACCTTTTTCACAGGGTATTTCCACCCCCCCCAGAATCAGTCTCCGCCCGGGAACCAGCCGATGAATGTCATATCCCATTCCAATCCTCATTCGATGCGTTTCTCCTCTGCCCGTCTTTACCCGATTTCACTTGAATCCAGGCGGGATTGTGTTATATTTAAAATGATAACTTCATGCAATCCTTATTATTTCAACTTTCATTATCAGGAGGTCGACCATGCAGCCATTACCCTACCAGGCATCTCAGGCCCAGGTGGCGGTCAATCAGTTTATACGAAGCGTGTACAACTGGATGGCCGTTGGACTGGGGATCACGGGATTCGTCGCATATTTTGTGGCCGGAAGCCCGGCTCTCACCCAGCTGGTATTCGGGAATCCGATTTTATTTTTCGGCCTGATCATCGCCGAACTGGGTCTGGTATTTTATCTCAGCGCACGAGTCGGGCGGCTGCAGGCATCGACAGCCACAGCCGTTTTCATGATATATGCTCTTTTGAACGGTGTGACCCTGTCGTTTATTTTTCTGGTCTACACCCGGGCCTCCGTGACATCCACCTTTTTCATATGCGCGGCCACCTTTGTAGCCACCAGCATCTATGGAATGACAACCAACCGGGATCTTACCTCTCTGGGTGGATTCATGGCCATGGGCCTGATCGGCATCATCATTGCCACCTTGGTGAATCTGTTCATCCGGAGTTCCGCCATGAGCATGATCATCAGCTACATCGGTGTCATCGTGTTTGTCGGCCTGACTGCCTATGATACACAGAAACTGAAGATGATGGCTCTCACCCAACCGGACGGGCTGGAAGCTGGTGTTATCCGAAAAGGCGCAATCATGGGGGCACTGACTCTCTATCTGGATTTCATCAACCTCTTTTTGATGCTGCTCCGGATCATGGGCGTTACCAACAGCAGAGACTGATCTTTTTAATCCATCTGTTGTGATTTTTTTTAAAACCGCCGGCTGGATCGGTATACGGCCGGCGGTCTTCTGGGAATGTCTGGGTTTCACGAATAAATCAGGTTTGCCGGTAAAGGGGCATATTTCCATACCCCGGGTTTGGGCAGAATATATTGGCCGGAAACCGTCTGCCAGTTCAAATCCGGCCGCAAATCCCGGAGTTTTCCATCTTCCGGCGGCCTGGCATGTTCGGTCGCCGCATAACAAGCCTGCAATAAACCGATCCCGTATCCTTCCCGCTTGTAGACCACGTAATTTTTATAGAATGTATGGATGGGGAGATGATGGGTTTCCGCGAGCTGCCGCATTTCCTCGTTGGTAAACTTGATTAAGACCGCCTTGGCGGTTCCACGTTCCGATATCCGTATCAATGACCGGGTGGCAGCGCTTCCCACATACACCGTGGTGATACAGGACAGTTTTTTTAGATACTGGGCGGCGACAACCGCCGCTGTCCTCCTGCCTCCGGACATGAACGGAAGCCCGTAGTATTCGAAAAACTTTTTCTGAAGATCCTCGGCATACTTATCCCCTCTCTCAAACAGGTCCTTGGAGATGTAGCGGAGGCTCAGTCCCAGCATTTCCGCCGCTTTGGCAATGGGACAATCGATCCGGACGTGAAAATGGCTCAGATGATACCGGTCCCGCGCCCGGGAAGCCGGATCCCGCTGGATCAGCAGGGCATAATCCACAGGAATCAGCTTTTTTATCAGATCCGGAAACGCAACAGCCTCGATATATTTCTGATTGCGGTCAAAGTCGTCGCCCATTTGCAATACCCTGGCCTCGGTCAGGTTGGTCCGTGTCGTCTTGTTCTCATTGAAAAACCGGATGTATTTTTTGAAAGAAATGGGAAGACTGTCTTCCACAAATATCAGTAGAAAGGAATTCTGATGCTGGTGCTCGATATCCGGAATTCGGGCCCGGGGTTTCAGCTCTCGTTTTTCAACAAATGGATATGCCTGCTTATTGGCCCGGAAATTGGCATAGCTCTCCACCAGGGCGTATTGAATCATCCATTGGTCCAGTTGATCCCGAAGCAGTTCGTAATAGGACCGCCGGAGCCGGTTGGCCAGGCTCAGTTCTTCCCGCACACTCCAATGAATCAACGAATCACCTCTTCCTCCACTGTCCTCTCTGATTACCCGTCTTTTTCATAAACGGTTCAACCATCGAAAGATCTGTTCCCGATAGCGGTAAGTGGCCATCGCGGCCGCCGCAATCACTGCCAGCATTCCAAAAAACAGGAGATAGTTTCTCTCCAGCAACGATGACCCCTGAATACTCAGCGCCAGGGTACCGGGCATCCTTCCGAAAGCGGCCAGGAAGAAAAAAAGCCGGAGATTCAAATCCGTGATTCCCAGAAAAAGGCACAGATAATCTTTGGGAAATCCCGGGAACAGAAACAGAAAAAATACGGCTGTGACTCCTCTGGGACGCACCAAACCGTCGAGTCGGTTCATCTGCTTGGGAGGAATGATTTTCCGTACGACATTACGCCCCAAAAATCTTCCGATACCAAAGTTAATCAGGGAGCCCAAGGTAAGCCCGATGCTGGAATAGACAAACCCATGGTACGCCCCAAACAGGTATCCTCCGATGAATCCGGTGGCCTCCCCCGGAACAGGGGCGAAAATGACCTGGAGTACCTGGATCCCGATGAACACCAACGGCCCGGCCGCACCGAAAGAATGAATGAACTCCTCCACGGCACTCCGGTCGGAGACCGCAGTC
>CAZTKB010000007.1:4748-29128 GCA_964614125.1 uncultured Desulfobacterales bacterium
AACCGCGGACAATCCAAAATGATAGCCAGGGATAGTATTTCCAGCCAAGCCATCCTGCAATAACCAGGGCAAATGTGGCCAGAATCCATCCAATTCGGGTACGATTCACGTCCGGCTATTGAACCGATTCCAGTGCCGCCACCCCTGGCAGAGTCTTTCCTTCCATCAGTTCCAGAAAAGCGCCTCCTCCGGTTGAAATATAAGTCATCCGATCGGCGTTTCCGGATTTTCGGACCGCGGAGCCGGTGTCGCCTCCCCCAATGATGGTGATCGAAGGCAACAAAGCAAGGTGGTTTGCCAGATCAGTGGTTCCGCGATGGAATGCATCCATTTCAAACACTCCCATGGGGCCGTTCCACACAATGGTTTCGACGCCTTGAAGGGCTTCGGAGAACAACAGAACGGTCGCAGGTCCGATATCCAGAGCCATACAGTCGGAGGGGATTTCCTGCACCGGGACGACACGGGTTGCGGCATCCGGCTTCATTTCCCTGGCAACCACCGCATCCACAGGAAGATACACCGGAATATTCCGCAGGGTTGCCCGTTTCAAAATGGATTCCGCCGTTTCGATCAGGTCCGGCTCAACCAGAGAGGCTCCGGTTGATATTCCCTTGCTTTTCAAAAAGGTATTCGCCATGGCTCCTCCAATGATCAACTTGTCGACAACGCCCAGCAGATTTTCCAGAACACCAAGTTTACCGGAAACCTTGGCACCCCCCACCATCGCAGCCAACGGGCGTTTGGGATCCTGCAGTGCCATTCGAAAATAGCGGATTTCGCGCTCCATCAGAAAACCGGCCCCTGCCGCACGCACATGCCGTACAATCCCCTCCACGGAGGCATTGGCACGGTGAGAAACGGCGAATGCATCGTTGATATATACATCACATAGTTTGGAAAGTTCCAACGCAAACGATTCGTCGTTTTTTTCCTCCTCCGGATGGAACCGGAGGTTTTCCAGCATTAAAACTTCTCCGGCAGACATCTTTGACACCCGTTGGGTGACTTCCGGCCCCACACAATCCTCGGCCATCACCACGGGATGATGAAGAAGTTGGGAAAGCCGTTCGGCTACCGGTTTCAGACTGTACGCCGGATTTTTCTTTCCCTTGGGTCTTCCTAGGTGGGAGGCAACGATCAATACTGCCTTACGCTCCAGAATATATTCCAAGGTTGGAAGCACCGCGACAATGCGACCGTCATCCGTAATCCGCCCTTCCGGATCCAGCGGTACATTGAAATCGACCCGAACCAGCACCCGTTTTCCATCGATATCCATTTCCGAAATATGTTTCATGAGTTCCTCCGCTTGGCATGAATCATTTTTTTTCGGGACCATCTCCCCAGAAAACCGATCATCCCGGTTGCGTATGCCCGATCAATCCGTTCTTCCTGAACGGTCAATCCTTCCTTGCGGCTCATTGCCGCCCGGAGGCATTCCGTTTTCCAGTCGCAGGCCAGACAATTGTCCGGTGTAATTCGCAGTCCGTCTTCCCCCATCGGGAACACCGTATCCAGGTTACCGAAACATGGTTGCGTAGTCTCGTCGGATTGCTTCATGCATTCACCGCTTCTTAATCGGTTTCCGGTCCGGCCAAGGAAATATGTCCGTGATCCGCAAAACTGTAATATTGGTTGTTTCCAATGACAATATGCTCGTGAACCGTAACGGAAACCAGACGGCATGCTTCGACCAGGCGCCGGGTCACCGAAAAATCGTCCGGTGAGGGTGTAGGATCTCCGGAAGGGTGGTTGTGAGCGAAAATGACGGCGGCCGCTTGGTGTCGCAATGCGGAGGCTACCACTTCCCGGGGATATACGGAAGTGGAAGTCAGGGTACCTTCAAAAAGGGTTTCGGTTTCAATAATCCGATTTTTGGCGTTCAGATACAACACCAGAAAACACTCTCGGCTTTTATCCCGGATCGTGCTGAACAGATAATCGAAAAGCTCACGGGAGTTTCGGATAATCGGAGAGTCGACTAGGCGGTTTTCCAAATATCGCTCGGCAACAGCCCGGGCAAGACGTATGCCGAAAATGTTCCGGTGTCCCAACCCCTTGATTTTCATCAGATCTTCCGGAGAGGCTTCCAACACGCGATGAAAGGATTTAAAAGTTTTCAGAAGTTCTTTTGCCGAAACCTTCGTATCCTTTCGAGGGGTTCCCAGCGTCAGGAGAAGTTCCAAGACCTCGTAATCATGAAACCCGACCAAACCCGATTTCAGGAATCTGTCCCGAAGCCGCTCGCGATGCCCTTCTCCTTTGGAAACTTCAATTTCCTTGGGTGTTTCTCTGGTCGTGGTCATGGGCTCCCGCAAATTTTCCGATTTCAACCCTCGTTTTTCAGATCTCGTGTCATCAATTGACCGGCAGCTGTTTTGGGAGACAGGCCGTCATACAGAATATGGTATACCGCATGCGAAATGGGCATTTCAACATTCAATTTGCATGACAGTTGATACACGGACCGAGAGGACTTGACTCCTTCCGCAACCATTTTCATCTCCGCCAGAATTTCAGGTAGTTGCATACCCTGTCCCAGTTTTTTTCCTACCGTATGGTTTCGGCTGAGTTCTCCGGTGCAAGTCAGGATGAGATCCCCAAAACCGGCCAGGCCGGAAAAGGTCATCGGATCAGCTCCCATTTCGGTTCCGAGCCTTCGTATTTCGGCCATTCCGCGTGTTATCAGCGCCGCGCGGGTATTCAAGCCCATGCCCATGCCGTCGATGATTCCAGCGGCAATGGCGATGACATTTTTGATCGATCCTCCCAATTCCACTCCAATGACATCGGTGTTGGTGTAAACTCGAAACGAAGGAGTGGCGAAAACATGCTGAATCACGGTTGCTATGCCGATATCCCGGGAGGCGACCACGACAGCCGTGGGCAAATGAAGGGCGACCTCCTTGGCAAAGCTTGGCCCTGACAAAACAGCAAATTGATCGGAAGGGATATGCGGGAGGTTTTCCTGCAGGACTCCGGTCATGGTCAGAAAGGTCTCATTCTCAATTCCTTTGGAGGCGGAAACAATCATGGTATCCGAGGAAACCGCACTTCTCATTCGTTCGGACAATTCCCGCATGACATGAGACGGTGGAACCAGAACCACCAAGTCCTTGGATGCAACGACAGCATGGAGATCTCCCGACGGTCTCAATTGATCGGAGAGCCGGATTCCCGGCAAAAAGATGGAATTTTCACGCTGACGAACAATCTGTTCCCGGATCTCAGGCTCCCGGACCCAAAAATCCACCCGATATCCTTTTACCGCCAAGAGGTTAGCCAATGCGGTTCCCCAACTCCCTCCTCCGACGACACCAATTTTCAAATCCT
Source organism: uncultured Desulfobacterales bacterium (assembly GCA_964614125.1). Taxonomy (GTDB): domain Bacteria; phylum Desulfobacterota; class Desulfobacteria; order Desulfobacterales; family Desulfatirhabdiaceae; genus UBA4064. The sequence goes on from CAZTKB010000007.1 coordinate 8,085, forward strand.
GGTAACTGGATAACAATTTCTCCGGATTCATCCGATTTCTTCCTCTTTTTCAGCCAGACGGGCCACCCCGGTGACAGTTTCTTCCAGTTCCATATCCATCAGTTTGACACCTTGTGTATTCCGGCTGATCACGGATATGCCATTGACCGGCATTCGGATAATTTTTCCTCGGTTGGTCATTAACATCAGATCATCGTCCTCGGCAACCATCAGGATAGATACCACTTTTCCGTTTCGTTTGGTGGTTTTAATGGTGATCACACCCTTCCCGCCGCGGCGCTGAACCGGGTACTGATCAATGGAGGTTCGTTTGCCGTAACCATTTTCCGTAACGGTGATCAGGGCCTGGCCATGACTCATGACCTCCATACTGACCAGCGTGTCTCCTTCCCCCAATCCGATTCCCCGGACACCCATCGCGGTTCGGCCTGTCGGACGGACATCGGACTCGTGGAACCGGATCGCCTTCCCCATTGCGGTACCCAGAAAGACATTCATGCTGCCGTCCGTAATCTTGGCACTGATCAATTCGTCATCCGGGTTCAGTCCGATGGCGATGATTCCGTTGGATCGTGAATGCCTGAAAGCCATGATGTCGGTTTTCTTGATAATCCCCATCCGCGTTGCCATCAGAATATGATAGCCGGGCTGAAAATCCGGCACTGACATGACCGCGGTCAATTTTTCGTTCTCCTGAAACTGAAGAAGATTCACAATCGCTTTCCCCTTGCTGGTCCGGCCGGCTTGGGGGATTTCATATACCTTGCATCGGTAGATCCTGCCCTGGTTGGTGAAAAACAGAAACAGGTTATGGGTCGAAGCGATGAAAAGATGTTCGACAAAATCCTCCTCGCGTGTGCCCATTCCGGTTTTTCCCTTTCCTCCTCTTCTCTGGCTGTTATACAGGGTAATCGGGTTTCGTTTGATATATCCACTGTTGGATATGGTCACCACCATATCTTCCCGGGCGATCAGGTCCTCTTGGGTCAGTTCGCTGACCTCATCGATGATCTCGGTTCGCCGCGGATCGGCGAAATCCTCCTGAATAGCGGCCAATTCTTCCTTAATAATTCCCCGAACGATGGATTCGCTGGAAAGAATTCGATTATACCAATCGATATCCTGAAGGATTTTCCGGTACTCTTCCTGGATCTTCTCCTGTTCCAAGGCCGTCAGGCGCTGCAACCGCATATCCAGAATCGCCTGAGCCTGAGTCGGGCTCAGTTGAAACCGGTTCATCAGGCCTTCCTTGGCCTCCGCGGGAGAGCCCGATGCACGGATCAATGCAACCACCGAATCCAGATTCTCCAACGCGATGGTAAGACCCAGCAAAACATGGGCACGTTCTTCGGCCTTGTTCAAATCAAAACGAGTTCGGCGAATGATGATCTGTTTCCGGTGTTCAACAAAATATTCCAGAATCTGTTTCAAAGTGAGTAATTCGGGCCGATTGTTGACAACAGCCAGAAAAATGATACCGAAGGTTGTTTCCAATCGAGTGTGCTTAAACAGTTGGTTTAATACGATTTCCGGTGGTTGATCCCGTTTCAGGGCAATCGCGATCCGCATACCTTCCCGGTCAGATTCATCCCGTACAAAACGAATTCCCTCAATTTGTTTGTCCCGAACCAGTATCGCGATAGCCTCAATAAGTTTGGCCTTATTCACCTGGTAGGGCAACTCGGTAACCACCAGGGTTTCCTGGCTGGTTTTCCGATCCTCCTCTACCTCCACCCGGGCCCGGATCCGAATGATACCTCGTCCGGTTTCATATGCTTCCCGAATACCATCCCTTCCATGAATGACGGCTCCAGTAGGAAAATCGGGACCGGGAAGAATGGCCATCAACTCCTCGGTGGAAATCTCCGGATTGTCGATAAGCGCCTTGAGTGCTTCGATTGTCTCACCCAAGTTGTGAGGGGCGATGTTGGTCGCCATGCCGACAGCAATACCGGAAGAGCCATTGATCAGCAAATTCGGTATCCGGCTGGGTAAAACCATCGGTTCCATCAAAGATTCATCATAATTCGGCGCAAAATCGACCGTATCCTTTTCCAGATCATCCAGCATATGATGGGTCAGCCGTTTCATCCGGATTTCCGTATACCGCATGGCCGCTGCTGGATCGCCGTCCACGGAGCCGAAATTTCCCTGGCCGTCCACCAACGGATGCCTCATGGAAAAATTCTGAGCCAGGCGGACAATCGTATCGTAAACAGCTGAATCTCCATGAGGATGGTATTTTCCAATCACATCACCGACGATTCGCGCCGATTTTTTATAGGGACGGTTCCAGTCGTTTTTCAGCTCGTGCATCGCGAAAAGAACCCGGCGATGAACTGGTTTCAGACCATCCCGCACGTCGGGAAGCGCCCTTCCGATGATGACGCTCATAGCATAATCTAAATAGGATTTTTTCAATTCTCCGTCGATGCGGACTTCGGGTGTATGTTCTTCCAATACCGGTTGGGTCACGAAAAAACTCCTTGATTCATGAGTAGGATCGCCGGGTCCCGGGCATCATGCGCCAGGGCCTATTCGATGAGGTTTTTGTAACCATCCAGATAGATCTCGGACAATGCCAAAAACATGGCCACCACCAAAGGACCATAAATAATGCCCAGAACGCCAAACAATTTCAAGCCCCCCATGATAGATAGAAAAACCAGCAACGTGTGCATATTCACCCGCTGGCCGACCAGGCGCGGCTTAACATAATATTCGACGGTTCCGAATGTGACGATATAAAACAGCAGAAAAAAAAACGATGCCTGGACTCGGTCGATCCCATACAAATATACTACCGTCGGGATGAGGATCACACCGGTCCCAAAAATCGGAACAAAGGCCATAAAAGCCATGATTACGCCCCAAAGGACGGGGGATTTCAGGCCGAAAGCGGCGAATGCCGCTCCTCCAAGAATTCCTTGTATCAAACCGGAAAGCCCGTTACCGATCAGAATGGCGCCTGCCATATCATGAAATTTCCGGAAAAGGAGAATATCCTCCTTCTCCGGAAGCGGGGACAGGTCCATGAAAAACCGTTTCAATTTTTCACCGTCGATAAAAAAGTAGAAAATAATCAGCAACATAAAGAAAAAATAGAACAGAAAGGCCAGGATGTTGGAAGCAACTTCACTTGCCTGCTCATACAGAAACAAACCAATGACCTTTCCGATCTCGGAGATCATCCGGTTCAATTCCTCTCCCGTCAACTGAAAATGAAATCGAGCCAACCATTGGTTGGCAATTTCGATCAGGTGGGAGTTTTCAATGAACGTACGGATCTGATCCCGCATGACGGCGTCTTTTCCCATCTGATACAAACCATAGGCTTCCCGGGACAAGGCGCCCACGCTGACAGCCACCGGAACGAACAGGATGAAAAAAATCAAAAGGCAGGAAAGCAAGGAGGCCGGATACGGACTCAGGTACTGTGCCAGCCTGCGGTACATCGGTTGAAAGGTACTGGTAATCACGCCGGCCAGAATGATTGTGGAGGTGAAGGGCCAAAGCACCCATGCCAGCATCAACCCGGAAATGAAAAAAATGCCCAGAAAATACCATAGCATTTTATTTTTTTCGGGAATCGATTTCACGGATGCGCCAACCTTCTTTTTCACAACCGTTTAACAACTACCGGAAAACACAATTTTACAGCGTGACATCGAAAGGGATACCATAAGGCGCGCAACCTCTTCACCGATATCGTTCCACCCGGTGTGGAGGTTGCGCGGTAAACGCGGCAGGGAATCGGGGGAGTTGGACGGATCTCGTTATTTGGCGACGAATCCACCGGCTATCAACAGGAGAAGGAATTCCCATATCGCAACCGGTACATAGCTGTCATATATTCCGTATAGAATACCGCCGCCGATGATGGCGGGTACGCCGCAAAAAACCAATATTCCCAATTTTCTGCTGATGTCCATATCCATATTCCTTCGTGTGATTGATGTCAAAATATTGTATCAACGTGCCCCGGTGTTGTAAAGAAAAAAGGCTTCCTCATGTCGGTATCAAACCTGCTCGATAACCATCGCCATACCCATTCCACCACCGATACACATGGAAATCAGTCCGGTTCGGTATCCCTTACGCTTCATGTGGTTCATTCCAGTCACCATCTGCCGTGCCCCGGTGCATCCGATGGGGTGGCCCAGGGAAATTCCGCTGCCCAGCTCATTGGGTTTTTCCGTCGGAATACCCAACTCCTTCATGCATCCAATAGCTTGCGCGGCAAATGCCTCGTTCAGCTCGATCATATCGATATCCGCCAGTGTCATTCCGGTCGATTTCAGAACTTTTTTGATTGCAGGCACAGGCCCCAAGCCCATATACGCCGGATCCAGTCCGCCGGAAGCGAACCCGCGGATTTTCACGATGGGATCCAACCCCATCTCACGGGCTTTTTCCGGAGTCATCAGTAACACGGCAGCGGCCGCGTCGTTGATTCCCGAAGCGTTGCCTGCGGTGACCGAGCCATCTTTTTTGAATGCCGGCCTCAACTTGCCCATCTTTTCCATATTCGTTTCCATGGGCCGTTCATCCTGCTTGACAATGACATCTCCTTTCCGTCCGGAAATGACGATCGGAACGATTTCCGGTTCGAACAAGCCATTGCGAATGGCATCCATCGCCCGTTGGTGACTCAACACTCCCAGTTCATCCTGTTCTTTCCGGCTGATGCCGTACATCGCGGCGATGTTTTCGGCGGTAACTCCCATGTGGTAGCCATAAAAAATCTCATACAATCCGTCGAACACCATCAGGTCAAAAATTTCCCCTTTTCCGGTAATTTCCATCCGGTGTCCCCACCGTGCTTTGGGGAGAGCCAGGGGAACCATGCTCATGTTTTCCTGCCCGCCGGCCAGCACCACCTCCGCCTGTCCGGACATAATGGAGGCCGCTCCCAGAGCGATTGCCTTTAAACCAGAGCCGCACACCTTGTTAATGGTAAACGCAGGAGTTTCCCGGGACAGTCCGGCACGAATCATAGCCTGCCTGGCGGGATTTTGCCCTTGGCCTGCCTGAAGCACGTTACCCATGATCACTTCATCGATCATCACCGGCAAAGCGGATGGATCCCATTCCCCAGCTTTTTTTTCCAGGTCGATCACTCCCTGTTCCTGAAGGGTTTTGGGTGAATATTCCGCTCGTGCTTCTTCGGCCGCAGGACGCATTCCGACACGCTTCAACACATCCTTCATGACCGCCGCTCCCAAATCGATGGCGGAAACCGTCATCAAACTGCCGCCGAAAGAACCGATGGCGGTTCGTGCACCACTGACAATCACCACTTCATTCATGAAACCGTCCTCCTGTTGGAATTTTTAAAAGACGCAGAATATAACATTCCTGTACCAAACCGGCATGTAATTTTCAGTCATAGTCGAACATTGATAGGGTGTTACGTGACAATAATGCCGTTATTGTGCAATCTGCAAGAAAACCATGAGTTGTCTTTTCGGTTGCGAAAGAAAGGTCGACAGGATAAAAAATGGCCATGTTCCAGTTCTGGGTATACAATTTACCAGAACAGAAACATAGCCATTTTCTGAACATCTTGAAAATATTGGTCGGGACGACTGGATTTGAACCAGCGACCCCAGCGTCCCGAACGCTGTGCTCTACCAGGCTGAGCCACGTCCCGACTTGATGCGTTTTGTAAGCTACCATGCAGGAATTGTCAATGGGAAAAGTGATTCCAGGTCAATTTCATGCCATGAATCTCGCCATTCATTGCGCAAAACTTATTCATCGAAGGGATTCCGAATCACAATCGTCTGTTCCCGGCCAGGGCCGACGGAAACGATCGTAACCGGAACTCCGGTAACGGCCTCGATGCGTTGGAGATACCGTACGGCATTGGGGGGGAGGTCAGTCATGGTTCGAGCCCCGGAAATATCTTCCTTCCATCCGGGCAAACTTTCATATACCGGTTTGCAGCCAGCAAGCAGGTTCAGATCCGCCGGAAAATCGGTGATCCGGGTCCCCTGATATTCATAGGCAGTGCAGATCATCAATTCATCCAGCCCCCCCAGAACATCCAACTTGGTGACCGCCAATCCCGTGCACCCATTCAACATGGCCGCATTGTTGAGGATCACCGTATCCAACCAGCCGCAACGCCGTTTTCTTCCCGTGGTAGCACCGAATTCCGCCCCTTTTTTCTGAATCCGATCCCCGATTTCATCAAACAGTTCAGAGGAAAAAGGTCCCTCTCCCACACGGGTTGTATAGGCCTTGACCACACCAATGACACCGGTAATCGTTTTCGGGCCGACTCCGGAACCGCAACAGGCATTTGCGGAAAGGGTGTTGGAGGAAGTAACATACGGATATGTCCCATGATCAATGTCCAGATGGGTACCTTGTGCGCCTTCGAACAGGATCTGTTTACCATCTCGAACGGCCCGGTTCAGCTCCGAGGCAACATGGGTCACATGGGGTTTGAGGCGTTTTCCATATTCCCGATAGAGGCCGATGATGTTTTCCGGATCGACGGGGGCTGCCTGGAGATAGCATTCCAGATAGAAATTTTTCTCCGAAACGGCGGACCGAACCATCTCTTCAAAAATCGCCGGGTTCAGTAAATCGACAAAACGAATGCCTCTACGAGAGGCCTTGTCTTCATAGCATGGACCGATACCTCTTCCGGTTGTCCCGATCTTTTTGTCCCCTTTGTTTTTTTCACGAGCGATATCGACCGCCTGATGATACGGCATAATTAAATGAGCCCTGTCGCTGATTTTCAATTGATCCGGGCCGACATCCACTCCTTTTTTTTCCAGATAGTCCATTTCCTGAATCAGAACCTGCGGATCGACCACTACACCGTTACCGATGACACAGGTTTTCTTTTGCAGAATTCCGGATGGGACCAAGTGACTGATGAACTGTTCCTGGTGGACGACCATGGTATGCCCGGCATTGTTACCACCATGAAACCGGACCACAACATCCGCCTTTTCGGCGAGAAGGTCCACGATTTTTCCTTTTCCTTCATCTCCCCACTGTGTTCCGATGATCACGATGTTTGCCACGTTTGACTCCCTGTTGGGATGGCTTTTCATCCCCTGATAAAACGTCCGCTTTCCATATGAAAACCGCTGAGAGGAATTTCCGGCGGAAACTTCACCGTTTGGCCCGAAAAAACGCCTGTATTACACTTCGGCATTCCTCTTCCAAGATTCCGGAAAGAACGGCCGGATGATGGTTGAGTCGTTCATCAACGTCCATTCGGTAAATGGATCCGCATCCTCCCCATCTTGGATCCGCAGCACCAAAGACGATGCCGGATATCCTGGCATGAATCACCGCCCCCATGCACATGACACAAGGTTCAATTGTAACATACAAGATGGTATCTAACAACCGATAATTCCCGACAACCCGGCACGCTTCCCGAATCGCCAGAATTTCCGCATGTGCGGTAGGATCGTTACGAGAAATGGTCTGATTATGACAGGAGGCCAGAATCTCGCCTTCCGGGCCGACCAGCAAGGCTCCAATCGGAACCTCGTCTTCGCGGGCGGCCTGTTCTGCTTCCCGGAGAGCCCAACCCATGTATTGTTCGTGATTTTCCCGGATAGCCGGTGATTGTTTCCCGGTAAAAAGGGGATCAGTCCAGTGATGGAACATGAATCCGCCCGAGAGGCTGCAGTGTGATGACATCCTGATTGAGTTCTTGAATCGACAACACGGGGATTTCGGGAAAATCCATTTCAATCATTTTTTTTACATACCTACGGATATCCATGGAAGTCACAAGGACCGGAAGGCTCTGGAAAGGCTCGATTGTACCAATTTCATTTTTTATTGCTTCCAGAATCTCCTGGTTTTTTTGGGGCTCCAAAGCGAGATAGCTGCCGGCCGAGGTCTGCCGAATGGCCTTCCGAAGAACATCTTCAACGGCCGGGTCAAACAGATAGACGGCCAAGACATTCTGACCGCCGCTGAATTTGTGACTGATATAACGTTTGAGACTCATGCGAACATATTCGGTTAACAGAATAACGTCTTTTTCTTTCTGTCCCCATTCGATCAACGCTTGAAAAATGGTTCTCAGATTTCTAATGGAAATCTCCTCGGACACCAGACGTTGGAGGATTTCGGCGATTTTTTGAATCGGCAGGACTCTCTGGCATTCCTTGACCAATTCCGGGTACCGGGGTTCCATTTGTTCCAGAAGATATCGGGTCTCCTGCATTCCGATAAACTCCCCCGCAAATTTTTTCAGGATCATGGACAAATGGTAAGTGATGATCCGGACGGGTTCCATATAGGAGGTCGCCGATTTGTCCAGATGGGACCGGTAAGCATTGGAAACCCAAATTGCAGGCAGGTTGGGCAGAAACTGCTTTTCCGTTTCGAAGGGAATCTTACGCAGCTCCAGATCGGATTCCGGTGTCTGGACCAGAAGATGATTTCTGCGCAAATGTCCCTGGGAGACAGGTACCTCGTGCAGAAGGATTTCATAGGTTTCCGATGGAAGACCGGAAGAAAACCGAAGTTGGATGCCTGGAAACGGAACACCCAGATCCAAATACAACGCCCGGCGAATCTGAATAATCTCGTTGTTCAGTAAGCCGGGTTCGATCATGCCTTGAACGTCTTCAGCGGCATCCACCATCAGGGGTAAAGTCATGGAAAATGTATCGATATCAGAGGCTTTGGAAACCACTGCTTTTCTTCCGGCAGGTGCAAGTCCTGCCAGAGTGTCTTCCAGTTTTTCCGGAGGGTGGGTCTCCAGGTGACGCAGAGCAAAACCGATACTGAAAACAATGAATCCCAAAACCAGAAATTGAATTTTGGGAAAACCGGGAATCAGAGAAAAGGATAGGATTACCAATCCTCCCAGAACCAGGGCCTTTGGCCGGGTCAGTATTTGTCCGCCGATATCTCCACCCAGATTTCCCGAATCTTCGGAGGTAACCCGCGTAACAATCACACCTGCGGTCACCGAAATAAAAAGAGCCGGAATTTGAGAAACCAGTCCGTCACCAATGGTCAGTATGGAATAAACCTGAAGAGCTTTTTCCGCAGGCATGCCTTTCTGCAGGATGCCGATGGAAATACCGCCGATAATGTTCACAGCGGTTACGATCAGGCCGGCGATGGCATCACCTTTAACGAATTTCATGGCGCCGTCCATGGCCCCATACAATTGGCTTTCGTTTTCCACCCCAGCCCGCCTGCGTCTGGCTTCCTGGATATCGATCAGCCCGGCTCTCATATCCGCATCAATACTCATCTGCTTGCCAGGCATGGCGTCCAAGGTGAATCGAGCGGCAACTTCCGCCACCCGTTCGGAGCCTTTGGCGATAACCAGAAACTGCACGATGGTAATGACGACAAAAACGACAGCACCCACGATGAAGTTGCCGGCAACAACGAAATTGCCGAACGTAAGAATGATATCCCCCGCATCCGCATTCAACAGAATCAGGCGGGTGGTGGTGATATTCAAGGAAAGCCGAAACAAGGTCGTGAAAAGCAGAACACTTGGAAAGGTGGAAAAGGCCAACGCGGAAGGGATATACATGGAAAAAATCAGGAGTGTCACGGCAATTCCCAGATTGACCGCCAGAAGCATATCCACGAGGGGTGTGGGCATGGGCAGGATCATCAAACCGATGACCGCAACGACCAGAAACGCCAGAACGATGTCGTTGTATCTGGTTCCGAGCAGGATCAGGCGTTGGAACCGTTGCAGATACAACATTTTATCGTTCATCAAGAGCCTCCATATATCGGGAAAACATGGATGCAGCATCCTCTGTTCGGCCCAAGGCCCAGAGAGCACGGCTTTTTAACAGAAATCCTGCCGGATCCCCTGGAATCAGGTCTTGCAAAATCACGGCTTCCGCCAAGGCTTTGGCAGGTTCTCCCGAGTGAAGATACACGTAACTGAGCATTCGATGGGCCGGGCCATAATCCGGCCAGAGCATCACCATGGTGCGGATCAACACGCCGGCCTTTTTCCATTTTCCGTTACGAATCAGAGTGTATCCAAACACCTCCATTAATTCAAGATCTTCCTGTTCAGGTTTCATCATTACCCCTGATGCAGGAGGTTTCGGTAATGGTGTAAGAGCAAGAGCAACTCTCGTTCTTCCTCGAAAAACTGAACCGCCTCCCCGAGAAGTCCGGCTTTTGCATCTTCATCGCCTTCTTCGGCCAACGTTTTGAGGATATTCGCGATACGCCCCATAATCTTATAATACTTGCGAGGCAGCAAAATAGAGGGATTCGTAATCTTCGGAAGCATACTGGCCAATAGAAACCCATCGGAGGGAGTCAGATTCAGAGCCGCTTCCAAATGCCGCCACAATTGATTTTCACTGGGGATAAGCGGCGCCTGGACATCGGGGAGATGGGGTCTATGAGGTATTTCCTCCCGGTGGAAAATCCGTTCGATACCGGTATCGAAACGAAATCTATCCAAAATTTTCGGATCCATGCCTGTTGTCTTTCCGAGCCAGATTCGGCTCTGCCTCAACCGGGTCCTTATAGAATTCAATGATATTACGAAAGCCCGCCATATCCAAAATTTCCATGACATCCGGATTCACCCGGGAAGCAGCCAGGCGCCCGGTCCCGTACAACTGTTGCGCCGTCGAAAGCAATACTCTCAGCCCGGCACTGCTGATATACGCTACCCCTTCCATATCAATGAGAAGGATATGTTTCCCTCCATTCAAAATTTCCTGAACCGCTTGCTGGAATGCCCCGCATGTCAGTGCATCGATTTCACCCATGACATACACGACGGCCCAATTCTCAAAAATTTCGGATCGGCATTCAATCATCAGCTTCCTCCTTTCCAGGCAAGCTCCAAATCGATCAACTGTTCCACAGCCGCCTGCAATTCCGGAAGATTCACCATGGAACTCGGGAGCCTGGCGGCAAAAACCAATTTGTCGGTACCGGCCAGTCCCACCTGAATGGGCCGGGGAGATCCCCAGGAATAATGACATAATTTCAAGGCGGAAACCAAATTTACAGTCGTTGGATAGGGCACCGGAATTGCCAGGTATACCAGGAGAGTGTCTTCCCGCTCCTCCAGGTAAAGAGCTTCTTGGGTTTCAAACTCGAGGCAAACCACCCCGCTTGCGTTCCTTCTCAGATTTCCGATTCCCATGCCACGACCGAACTCCTGGATGACCTCCGATACCCGATTCATGATGTCTCCTGTTCTTCCCGGGCGATCAGCTGATCTTGTACGGTTTGGAGTGTGTCCAGCACCTGATCCCGTTTCCGGATATCCCCATAGACTTTAAAGGGGATATCGGCGACCAATTCTTTCAGTTCCCGGGTAAAACATATCTGCGCTTCAATACCCTTGATACCTGACTCCGTTACAATGGCATCCACCTGTTCCGGTTTGGGCCAGTTGTCACTTTTCAAAGCCAAAATCAGGTCCATCAGCCTATGGGCACTGATCCCGATATCCGTATCAAAACGAATCGTCATCCGTTCCAAAAGGCTCCGGCAGTTACGGTGTATATTCCCCAACACTTCCACCTGATATAAGTCGTTTAAAATCAGCTGCAAAGCCGGAGCGGCTATGGAGGGGCCTTGGGAAGCCAGATCATTTCCGACTGCTTCGATCAAAAAATCGACAGCCTGGGGAAGTCGTTCCAACCCATAGTGGTTGACCAGGGAAAAGTAGGTTTCATGAAAACCTTCATATTTCAAAACCGTGTTCCGGTATGAATCCCGCAATTCCTGAGTTCCGGACAAACCGAAATCCGAAAATCGGGTGACGGATTCCCCAATGTTCAACCCGGCCCGGATTTCCGGTCCGAATGTTTCCTGATATTCCTCCGCTAACCGGTTGACGGAATCCAACAGTTCCGGATTTTCCCCGGTTTCCCGGAGAATTGTACGTGTGTAATCCAACGCCGCCCAGCGGTGGGATACATCAGAAAAAGCTTTATCCAAAATCTGCCGGATTGTTTCGGATGCCGGGTTTCCGACCCGCCTCAAGGAATCCAGTAACTGATCAAGTTTTCGTTGACCACCCAGATCGGATAACTGTCTTACATAAAATTCCGCACGATCCTTGGCCGTTATATAACGGCTTCTGGTTAGTCGCAGTTTTCGTTCGGAAAGCTTTTTTTCCACTTTTTCACCCGCTGAAAAGGTGAGTTCTTCAGCCGAATCGGCAACCAGGGATGTCGCATCGGCTTGCGCCGCCACCTTCAGACCACGGAACTCTCCGATATTGGATCCTCCCGGAGGTTCCAGGTCAGTGGAAAAATTTTTTGTGGAGGATATTCCGTCAATTCGATTGTCCATACCCGCTCCGTTCGGTTAAAATCTGGAAAAACCTTTTGACAATCACTATACATACCATTATAGGTTAAATATAAAAAATCAGATCGGTTGGCAAATGTTTTTCATGTTTCAGACGAATATGTTCCCTTAGAGGTCTGTCCATGCATACCGATCCGGATATTTCAAACATTTTGCAATATCTCTGCCAATTATGCGACGATGTCTCCCGGGGGCAATACCGGCGGGTTGATGAATTGTTTGACATGACCCGCCCCGGAACAGACATCCCGCCGGAAATCATTCGCCTTGCCGAATCCTTCGGACTTATGCTGATTAAGATCGAGGCTCGGGAGCTTCATCTGCGAAAATTGGTCGACACCCTGCGCCTGGCTGAGACGGAACTGAAAAAAACCAGAGATCGACTTGCCCGGGACAACGTCGGATTACGCAAAAGCCTGTCTAAACAATTCTCTCCCGCCCATATTATTGGCTGCACACCCGCTATCCGGAGGGTATTAAATGAAGCGGAAAAGATAGCCGACACTCCGGTCAGCGTTTTAATTACCGGTGAAACCGGGACCGGGAAAGAACTCATCGCCAGGTTGCTGCATCACAATAGCGCCCGGCATCATGGGCCGTTTATCGCATTAAACTGCGCCGCCCTGCCTGAATCCCTTCTGGAAAGCGAACTGTTCGGTATCGAAAAAGGTGTCGCCACCGGAGTCGACAAGCGCGTCGGACGCATTGAACAGTCCCATGGAGGGACCTTGTTTCTGGATGAGATCGGGGATATGCCGTTGACCAGCCAAGCCAAGCTGCTCCGGGTCATCGAGGAAAAGTGTGTGGAACGTCTGGGCGGATCCTCTCTGATTCCGGTGGACTTCCGCCTTGTCTCGGCTACCCATCACGACCTCCACCAAGACGTTACGGTCAACAAATTCCGATCGGACCTTTTTTTTCGCATCAAAGTCGTCCACCTCGCGATCCCTCCTCTGCGGGAAAGAGGAGATGACATCCCTCTTCTGCTGGAACGGTTCGCAGACATTCACTGCCGGAAAATGGGACGGGAATTACTGGATTTCACCCCCCAAACCCTGGACCTGTTCCGCAGATATCCCTGGCCGGGAAACATCCGGGAGTTGGAAAACGAAATCGAGCGACTGGCCGCCCTGATACCGGGAAAACTGGTGTATCCGGAGGACCTGTCATATCATATCCGATGGCCGGAAATCGGAAAGGTGGAACCAGATTCCGAAAGTCTGGCCGATTCTGAAAAAACCGCCATTGTTCATGCTTTGGAGCGTTGTTCCGGAAACAAATCCGCAGCCGCTCGATTGCTGGGTATCAGCCGGGAAGGCCTCCGGAAAAAAATGCACCGGTACCGTATACCCGGCAGCATGTAAGCCTGTTATTCGTTCACCTGGTGTCCCGTGACTGATTCACCTTTCGCCGGGAATGCTTCTTCGATCACCTCTTTGCTACCGAACCGGCACGATAAAACCGCACACAATAAAAAAATTTATTCAATATAAAAAATATTGATACTATATAAATATTTTAATATATTTATTCTTCCTTTTCAAGAATTTTTCGGTCGAGTATTGCCCGGATAGGCCCGTACAGATCTATCATTTCGATCAGGTGGATCCTTTAGCAGCTCCCCGGCACCATATGGGCAGGTTCATTCATTTTTAGAGAGATTGGTGAAAATCTGCTTGTCACCCACTCGTAAAACGAGCCCCGGCGGTGATGTGCCCATTATTTTGACACAAGGCCGCCAATTCAGGTGGCATTGACATATTGTCTCGCCAGGTTTTGGTTTGCATAAAAAACCGGTAATCATGGCATTTGATTTGGTGGAAATCTTATTCGATACACACCGTTGTTTCTGGAGGAACCCTGCATGGATGATTTATCCAACGATCTTGACCTCAACCGCAGGCTGGAAAAACAGGCCGATGAGCTTTCCCGGCTCTTTCGTGAAAATTGTGAAAACGATCGGCTGTGGAAGGAAGCGTTACAAAAAATCCGGGAGTCTGGCCTGTTGGATGAAGAATCCGTTGACATTTCTGAACCCTCACCTGCCGAATCCATCGAGGTACAAAATTTGCAGATAGAGAAACCGACCGACATTTCTACAGACGGGAGCACGGGGGAACGTCCCGCACCTTCGAGACCTTCACGGCGTCTGCTCCGTATCCCGGTATGACACTCATTTTTCATACCTATCAGAAAAGGAGAATTCCTATGGAGCCATCTGCCATGCCGATTACCGAGGCTGATCTTGACACCTTTCATCAAACAACCATGAAAATTTCAAAAAAAATCATGAATGGGGAATCGTCACTGCAAGCGGAACTCGGGTTGACCGACACACAATTGGAGGCCGTGTACGCGATCGGATTCAACTATTACCGAAATCGAAAAAATGAAGAAGCCCGGAGGATATTCAGCTTTCTCACCATGATAAACCCTCTGGAATATAAGTTTCACTTCGGATTGGCGGCTGCCTGCCAGGTTCAGAAATTTTTCGACATGGCTGCTTTGCATTATCTCCATTCTTCCATCATTGACCCTTCCCGTCCGGAGCCCTGTTATCATCTGGCCGAATGTCTGGTGTCGCTTGACGATTCGGAAGGTGCCATCGAAAACCTACAAAAGGCCATTGAGCGCTGCGGTTCCGACGAAGCCGGGCAGCGAATCCGGAACCGATCCCTGGTTTTTCTCGAAAGTCTTGGGAAACCAAGTGCCCAATAGGAGGGGCCTCATGAATCAGATACCCAACATTGCAGGAGGGAGCGCCGCCCAAACCACTCCAGGTGGAAATTACGACCTTCCGGATGGCACGGTTCTGGGAAATGGCTTGTATGTCTACCATGGCTGCGCAGTAACTTTGGACCAATTGCCGGACGGATTGATTTTATCCAACGGAAAAATCGCCTACTCAGGGCTGGAGTGCGATCTGAATAGGATTCCGACCGGGCTGTTGCTTTCCAACAACCAGGTCGTGATTCGAAGTAATAGTGATTTGGAAGAAGTGTTTATTTCCGGGAAACCCTGTCTGGTCTTTTCGGACCCCGGAGAGATGGTTGCTGTCGGAAGTTTGGCGGATGGTACTCAGGTAATGGTATACCGGGAAGGTGAATTCTATTGTTTGGAAGGGCGGCTGGTGCAACTTTCCGACCTTCCCGACGGAACCATCCTCTACATGGGTACCCAGATATTGGCACTGGCAGTCAATGGCGAGCGGAAGAACGGATATTCCGATATGAGCGGCTATCCATTGCGGGACGGACGGATTTGGTTGTGCGGCGTCGGTCCGATCGACTCTTTCGAAAAGATACCTGACGGCACCATGCTGTATGACGGCCGTATTGCCTGGAAAGGAAAAGCCGTGTCACCCGCCGAAATCCCGGACGGAGCGGTTATTTTCACGAACGGTGTCCCCAACACCAATGATCCGCCGGACCGGGTAATGAAAGGCGGGCAGCCCGTTGAATTTCAGCAACTTCCGGAGCTGTTTCGACTTCTGGACGGGCGCTACGTATTCAAATCACCCTATGGGATGAAAATCGCCCTTCCGCAGAATTCGTTGCCGGATTTCACCATACTTCCGGGCGGGAAGGTCATGTACCATGGAATCGCCTACAGCCTGCTAGACCTTCTCGTGGTCATCGAAAATGAAATGATCGGAAAAGAAGAGAATACCTTCATGAATTATTACAATCAGATCAGGGACCGGAACCAATATATTGAAATGATGAATAAATGGCTGACCAAATTCGCCGGTGAAAAAGACAAGGACAATAACGATATTTACCTCGGTCAATTTACCATCACCGACTATCAAGGTAATTCCCGGACGATGTATTTCCGTGAATGGATGGAGGAACTGGGGATGGGAAAAATTTGGGAGGGGAACCTGATCGATAATTATAGTGGACCTTACGGTCCTCAGAAAGGGGGAGTCAACGTCGATAAAGGAGGATTGGCGACCCTTCGTGAAACCATCAACGCCAAAATCAAAGAAAAAAGCAGTGACAACGAAATGGACATGATATTTCTCAACCAAGCCAACAACGAGAAAAGCACCCGCATTCAGCAATTGATTCAGCTGTGTCAGAAGTGTCTGGAGATGATGTCCGGCGCAGCAGCGGCAATCAAGTCATGATCCACCGGCTTTTGGCACCCGGATCGGAGGAAATATGGACACCACCAAGACAAAAATCGACCAACCGTACGCCATACCGCCCTCCCCTTCCCCGGAGGAAAAAGTTTCCCAAATTCATCAAACTCCGACTTCCCATGAACCGGCGCTAACGGTTCTGGGTCCGGAGGAAGGCATGCCCCGAATCGGAGGCCCGCTCACCACCGAAACCCCTGATTTGGAAAAACCGTCGATCAACATGGCTGATCTGGCGGCTCTGATTTTTTCCATCACGGAACAGCTTAGCAAAAGCAACATCAAAACCGGACAAGCCAATATTGAATCCCAGAAACAGCAAAACCGGGACCTTCACAAAGAACGCATGAAAAAAATCAAAGAACAGATCGAGAATATGTTGAAAGCCGAAGCCAAGTCCGGCGGTTTTTTCGGCAAGCTTCTCGGGGGTTTAAAAAAAGCGTTCCGTGGAGATTTCAAGGGATTCGCCAAAGACATGGATGAAGGCTTCCATTGCAGCCCCTTCACCGGTTCGGCCTTCACGACCATTCTCTTTTTCACCAGTACGGCGGTGGGGCCGGTCAACGCACTGATGCTGACATCCTTCGCATTTACACCTGAAATCGTAATGGATCCCGCTGTTCAAAAAGAAATTCAGAATTTTGCCGTGGAAGATCTTGGAATGAGCCAGGAATCGGCTCAGAAATTCGCCATGTACATGGGGATCGGTGTGACTGTCATTCACACCTTTTTGGTGATGGCTTTAACCGGCGGAGCCGGCAGCGGCCTAACGGCAGCCAGACAGCTGTCCCTTGTCTACTCGCTGGTAAGCGCTGGAATTACCGTGGAAGGCGGAGTTCACTCCTATCAGGCAAACAAATTCAATGCCGAAGCACTTCAGGACGGGGCAGAAGCGGATACCATACAAGCAGACCAGGAATTTCTTTCCACCATGACCGAAAAACAGATGGTAACCATCAAAGCGATCCTGGACATTCTAACCAAGCAGATGGAAATCACAGCCAAAATCATTCAAGCACAGATGGAAACATCGCTCATGGCTGCCAAAGCAATAGGTCATCATAAAATTTAAGGGAGGAAAACCAATGCACACCGAAGAAATTTTCACCCGGGTCAGAGAATTTTTTGAGGAAATCGGCGTGGCTGATTTCGGATTGGACGAAAACGGCTATTGCTGCATTCAGTTGGACGAGGTGGTATTGAACATCGAGTTAGACGAGGAAACGGAAAGGGTGTTTCTATACTCGGCTGTGGGAGAGGTGCCTGCGGAACACCGCACGGAATTCTACGAAATGATACTGGACGCCGATCTTTTTCATAAACATACCGGCGGAGCGACTTTGGGACTGAATAAGGATGATCATACCATTGTGATGGTTTTTTCCATCCCGGCGGACAACCTGGAAGTCCCTGCCCTCATCCGGTTGGTGGAAAATTTCGTCGAGCAGGCAGAGAAATGGCAGGAGAAAATCACCGGATTCAACGAAAATCCCGAAGCTCCGGTACCGAATCTCGAACTGTCTCATTCCGGGATGCTGGCCTGATAGCGAAATATGTCTACAATCCCCATTACCAGGGAGGTTAGCTTATGGCTTCCGACATCGATAGAATATCCATCAGGGAAAACCGGATCTCTCCGCCATCAGATCCGGTAATCGACCCTCTCTCGAAAACTACGGTATTCCAGGAAGACTTTGTCCCTCCGGCAGAGAAGGCGGCCCGCACGGCAGATACCGCGGATCGACCCGTTCTGCCCCAACCCGCCCCTTTTTCACCACAGACGGACGGAAAGAGCATCCTGGATAATTTGGCAATTATCATGATTCTTTTCCATAAAATCATGAATCAGCTGCGGATGTCTCAGGTACAGGAATTCACCAACCTTGCACTCGCCCGTACAGCGGAACTCAAGGATGCCGCTGATAAGAAAAAAGAGGCTTCCCACAAACTGATGAGCGCCGCAATCGCGGGGGTTGTGCTGGCCAGTGTGTCTGCGGCACTTTCCGTCAGCCAGATGGGTGTCGCAGCCAAGGCCTCCAAGGCAGGCCCTTCAACAAAGGTGCTGCGAGAAGCCAAGGATGCTCAGAAAGCCGCTCAGATTGGAGGAAAACTGAAAAACCTGGATGCAGCCAAACCCTCCCCGCCTCCCAAAACACCATCCCAACCGGAGATGAAACCCGAGGCTCAGGTCCAAACCGGAAAGACGGAGGCAAAAATCGAGGTGAAAACCGATGCCCAGGCGGAAATCAAATCCAGCCCCAAGGAAGGGCCCGTCAAAAACAACCATAACGACGGTAGTGATACCTTAAAAAATGTGGAAGAAAAAAATATGATTGAAGTTAAAACCGAAAAAAAGGTAACGCCAACGGACGAGCATCAGGCCAAAATGGACCAATACAATAAAAAACTGGAAAAACTGGGAGTGAAAAAAACCGATTCGGAAAGCTACTCGGATCTTTCCAAACGGCTGGATAGCGACGCAGATACCAAAAACAAATTATTGAAAAAGGAACAGCATGTGGTTCAAATGGCCAATGTACTGTTGAGCAGCCAGCAGACGGCCAGCGTATTGTCCGCAATCCCCGGTCAGTTCGGCCAGGCTCAAAGCACAGAAAAACAGGCAGAGGGGGATGAAATCGCGGCAGATGCGGAAAAAACAAAGGCTCACGAGGATCTTGCCAATTCGGCCTTGCAGGCCTTTAACGAGACGGCCCAAACCATCCGCCAAATGTTGGGGGAAATGATTCAGGCAGATTATCAGGCAAAATCAGCCATTGCAAAGATTTGAACTTTCACTTTCCTACATAACTCGGAACATCCATTTATTTCCAGACTGAACACCAGTTGACAATATTCATTGCGGCCCCAAAAGGCACACGCACCTGTCAGGCGATTATCTGGAATCGTTATCTGTGGATGTTTTTTCAGGAGATCTATATGACAAATGATTTTTTTTCCTCTTTAATACAAGAATTCGGGAAAAATATCGGAATTCCGGATTTAATGCCGGATGAAAACAATTGCTGTTGCCTGGAGTTTGACGACCACGTGGTCAATATCGAATATGATCAGCTGCAGGATGAATTGTATCTGTATTCCCATATCGCCGACCTCCCCCAGTCCGGGAGGAAAGATCTGTATGAACTCCTTCTGGAAGGGAACTATTTCTTCCGATATACCAACGGGTGCAATCTGGGAATAGATCTGGAAACGGAAACAGTTGCATTGGTTTTCAAAATTGCCCTGCGGGTGGTGGATTACAACAAACTGGAAGAAATTCTGGAAAATTTTCTACACACGATCACCTATTGGAAAGACAAAATAACGGGAATACGCCACAGCCCGAATGTGGAACCGGAGGTCTCCGAGAACATGAAAAAAGAGATTTTTTCCCAGCGTGTCTGACCGATTGAATCGGTACCCACTTTTCGGTCCATTCAGACACTATTCCATAATTTGCCCAGGAGGAATTATTTAAAAAAATACCTAAATTTGATTGTTTTTTTATAAATTTTAAATTATATTACAGATGCAATACAGTTTCGGCTCATTTTTCCGTTTTCACGGAGGGGATTCCAATGGTGAAAGGGAAAATAAATGATGGTTTATGGAATGATACCGTAAAGGAAAACAGGTCACCATGAACCCGGGAGTGCAAGAATTCGCGGGACTGTTGAAATCTTACAGCCAAATGGTTGAAATACCGACCCTGCAGCCGGAAGAGAAGAAATATTGCGCTCTGAATTTTGATGGGCATGTAATTCATCTGGAATTAAAGGAAGAAACTCAAGAAATTATGTTTTATGCCACCATCGCCCCTCTCCCTGCCAATCGCCGGGAATTGCTATATGAAACTCTCCTGGAAGCCAATTATTTTTTTCAAATGACCAAGGGGGGGACACTGGGAGTTGACACGACGTTAAAAAAAATTGCGCTGGTATATCAAACCCCCTTGCCGGGACTGAACATACACGAATTTGACAAGATGTTAGAAAAATTCGTCAACCTGTCCGTTTTTTGGAAAAACCAACTGCATGACTGGGAAAACATTCTTGATGATGGATCCGGTCCCGACGCGCATCGCATATCCGATATATTTCCCAAACTGGTATGACTGTATTTTCAGTCCGAAAATATCAAAGACCTGTATCACCGGAAATGATTTTTCGACTGAAGAAGAGAACACTTTATCGACAAAAGGAATCTCTCATCCAAAAATCTTCTCTTGCCTGTTCTGGACCGAACAAAAAAAATGGAAACCCAATAAGATGGAATGAATGAACTGCGAAGTAATGCCGAGGAAAAAAATAAAACCGGAAAGTTACGCTACAGTTACAAGGGAAATTGGTTATGCCGAACCTATCTGTTTTCTGGGGTACGATTGGCAGAAAAGGTCATGTCTGGCTGCCGGAAGATTCATCCAGGAAAGATCAATTAAAAATAGTCAACTTTCGCTCTCAGGGAAGAACAAATGTAAAGGTGTCCCTGTTCACCGACTCATTTCGTCCCCAAGTAAACATAAGAAAAAATAGGGAAGTGATGGAGTCGTTTCAGCAAGAACTTGTTCACGAGTATG
>CAZTKB010000008.1:0-27235 GCA_964614125.1 uncultured Desulfobacterales bacterium
ACTTATTTTCCCTCCCCACTGGTGGGGGAGGGCCAGGGTGGGGGGGTAAAAGCGGGAGGATAACGGAGCCCTGCCGTTTCCGCCGGAGATGGTGGATTTTTCCGGCCAAACGGTATTCCTGTGTTCGTCCGTATTTGTCCATGATGTCCATACTGTCTACTGCAGCCCGATTCGGAAATGCGGTTGTTCGGCGCGGCGAACCATCCCGTAATGGAAATATGGACGAGACCACGGAATCGTGGCGAAAATATTTCTTGATATCCCGATACACTGTGATATATAAAAAAATACTCTTTTTCTGACATGAAATACGTGTATTTTTTTTTTGACATAAAAAAGCGAGGGAGAACGCGGGAAGCTGTTGGGCCGGGAGAAGTTCTTATCACCCTTTGGCGGTATGGAGGATAGACAGATCTGGGAAGGAACGCCGTCAGGAAGGCGAAAAACCGGATCTTTATATACCGTACCAAGCCGGGCGGGTCAAGATGAAAATCGGCCCAGGCCCCTTTTCTCGCAGGCAAAAGAAAGCAGTTCTCCACCCATGTTTCGATCAGGCATGTTGTTCATTATTTACAATTGCATCCGGAGGTGCAAATGGAAGACGAAAAACGGTTGATGGATCGGCTGGAACAAAAAGGGGTTTCCCGAAGAGATTTCATGAAGTACTGCACATTTCTCACGGCTACGATGGGGTTGTCGTCCTCGTTTGTCCCCAAGGTGGCGGAAGTATTCGCCTCGCCCAAGCAGCGGCCCCCGGTTGTCTGGCTGCATTTCGGAGAATGCACCGGTTGTTCGGAATCGCTTCTTCGAACCCAGTATCCGGGGATCGACGATCTGGTGCTGGAACTTCTTTCCATTGAATACCATGAAACCATCATGGCGGCAGCCGGGACACAGGCGGAAGAACAACTCCATGCGGCTGTCAAGAAGTATGAAGGAAAGTTCATCTGTGTCGTGGAAGGTGCGGTGGCAACCAAATATGATGGAGCCTACGGAAAAGTCGGGGACCGAACCTTTCTGCAGATCGCCAAAGAGGTCTGTCCCAAGGCTGCGGCGGTCATCGCCATCGGGACCTGTGCCGCTTACGGCGGAATTCAGGCTGCGGCTCCCAATCCCGGGGGGTATACCGGCGTGGGAGAGGCCATCGGCATGAAGACCCTGAACATTCCAGGCTGCCCTCCCAACCCGGTCAATTTTGTGGGCACGGTGATCAATTATCTTCTGTTGGGAAAACTTCCCGCCCTGGACAATCTGGGACGGCCACTGTTCGCTTATGGAAAAACCATTCATGATCAGTGTCCCAGACGGTCTCATTTCGAAAACGAGGAGTTTGTGACGGAATTCGGTTCTGAGGAAGCGGCAATGGGATATTGCCTCTACAAAATGGGATGCCGAGGGCCGGAAACGTACAACAACTGCCCGATTGCCAAATTCAACGAGGGAACCAGTTGGCCGGTCGAGGCCGGCCATCCCTGTCTGGGGTGCAGTGAACCCGGATTCTGGGATAAGATGACCCCGTTCTATGAACCGATGTAATCGCGGCAACCGTCGAAATGAGACGAATCAGGACAAGAGAGGAGATCCTATCCTATGGGTAATCGAGTTGTAATCGATCCAATCACCAGAATCGAAGGTCATCTTCGAATCGAGGTCGAAATAGAAAACGGTAAAGTGAAAAACGCCTGGAGTTCGGGCCAGATGTTTCGGGGCATTGAAATGATTCTGCAAGGGCGGGATCCCCGGGATGCGCATCATTTCGTCCAGAGATCCTGCGGGGTTTGCACCTATACACATGCCCTGGCTTCGGTCCGGGCCGTGGAAAACGCCGTCGGCGTGACGATTCCGCCCAACGCCCGGCTGATCCGGAATCTGCTGCATGGTGCCCAGTTCCAACACGATCATCTGGTTCATTTCTATCATCTCCATGCCCTGGACTGGGTGGATATCGTCAGTGCGTTGAAGGCGGATCCGGCCAAGACCGCGGCTTTGGCGGACAAC
Source organism: uncultured Desulfobacterales bacterium (assembly GCA_964614125.1). Classification (GTDB taxonomy): domain Bacteria; phylum Desulfobacterota; class Desulfobacteria; order Desulfobacterales; family Desulfatirhabdiaceae; genus UBA4064. The sequence goes on from CAZTKB010000008.1 coordinate 1,999, forward strand.
CTCAGCAACGCTTCCTTTGGTGGAGCGGTATATTACAAGGCTGTTCAGCAGCGGCTGCAGACTTTTGTGGATAGCGGACAACTGGGCCCCTTCAGCAACGCCTACTGGGGACACTCCGCTTACTTGCTTCCCCCGGAGGCCAACCTGATGGCAGCGGCCCATTATATCGAAGCGCTGAAGCTTCAGGCCAAGACTGCTCGGATGCACGCTCTGTTCGGAGCGAAAAACCCGCATCTGCAATCTCTGGTCGTGGGCGGAGTCACGTGTGTGGCGGATCTGACCCCGGACCGTATCGGAGAATTCCTGTATCTCTGGAAAGAAACCCAGGAGTTTGTGAAAAACGTCTATATCCCCGACCTGTTGGCCGTGGCCTCTTTTTACAAGGATTGGGGCGCCATCGGAGGAACGACCAACTTCCTGGCGTGGGGCGATTTCCCGGGCAGCGAAAAGGAACCCGACAGCCTGATGATGCCGGGAGGGGTGATTTTCCAGCGAAATGTCACCGGAGTCGTGTCACCCAGCCAGGAAAAGGTGACGGAAAGTGTGGTCCGCGCCTGGTATGAACCGGGAAGCCCCAAACATCCATACCAAGGGGAAACCAAACCCCAACACGGTGCCTATCAAACCGAGGATCGGTATTCCTGGCTGAAGGCCCCTCGATACGACGGCCGTTCCTGCGAGGTGGGGCCGCTTTCCCGGGTATTGATCGCATACGGTAAGGGACATGCGGGTGTGAAGGATCTGGTGGATGGAACTCTTAAAAAGTTGGATATTCCGATCACGGCCTTGTTTTCGACCTTGGGTCGGACAGCGGCCCGGGGATTGGAAACAGTCGCCATTGGAGATGCCATGGAGGGTTGGATCAACGAGCTGATCGCCAACATCCAAAAAGGGGACACTCGGACCTACCAGGCGTGGGAAATGCCGGAAAAGGCCATGGGCGTCGGACTCAATGACGTCCCCCGCGGGGCACTGGGACACTGGATCCGGATCGAAAACAAAAAGATCGCAAACTACCAGTATGTCGTTCCCTCCACCTGGAACCTGGGGCCGAGGTGTGAAAAAGGATATCACGGCCCGGTGGAAGAGGCGCTTATCGGAACTCCGATTGCAGATCCGAAACGGCCGCTGGAAGTGTTACGGACCGTGCACTCTTTCGACCCATGCATCGCCTGTGCGGTTCATGTGATCGATCCGGATTCCAATGAGGTGTATAAAATTCGGGTGGTATAATCACTACCTTTTGGATTTCGGTTGAATACAGCCCGTCGGCGGTGGATCGAAAGCCGCCCGCGGGCTGTTTTGTTTGGGTCGGGGCGGCGGCGACCGGAATTCGTCTGGAAACGGTAGGCAGACTGAGCCATGGAAAACTGATTGCAAGACAGGGGAGAATGTCGTAAATGATAGATGTTGGAATATCTCGATACCAGAATTCCGATCAAACGCGGATTCCGGTATCTTGAACCTTGGACGGGAAAATCTTTGTCAATAGAAACCGGTACCCGATGAATGTTTCGAAAAATGAAAAAAACATTGTCCGGCTCAAAGGTGTTCGGGAAGGATTGTGGGTGACCCTGGACCCCCAACAGCCGATCAGTGCCCTGAAATCCGAATTGAATAAGCTCTTCACTCAGGCCCGCCATTTGGCTTTTCATGCCCATGTGGTGCTGGACACCGGCTTGGATGACGCACCGGAAGATCTGATCAGCGAATTGACGGTGTATCTTCAGGAGGAGTTCCACGTGGATTCGGTCGGCCTCCCCCGCCAGGAAAACCGGAAAAATTCACCGGCTGTACAAAAATACGATATGGATCGTTCCTGGCGTCATCAGCACAGCGACGCGTTGATCATTGCAGGAAGGGTTCGTTCCGGGCAAAAGATCGAAGCGAAGAAACACCTGGTAGTATTGGGAGACGTCAATCCCGGCGCGGAAATCATTGCGGGAGGAGACGTACTGGTTTTGGGACGGCTTTCCGGGACGGTATCCGCCGGACAGCCGGATATGGAAAGCGCCATCATCCTGGCCCTGGATTTCCGGCCGATTCAGGTGCAGATCGCGGGAGTTATCGCCGCGGGCTTGCCCGAGTCTGAAAACAAAGTTGCCGAATTTGCGCAGGTGGAAAATGGATGTATCGTCGTGGAGGAATATCTTAAGACCAACCCCTTCAGCCGGTTCACTTGGCCGGAAATACGATAATTCGACCCATTCCGGTTCGGCATCTGCCATGGTACTATAAACTGCGCAAAACCTTTAACCCGAAAGAGGTGTTCATTGGAAGGAAAAGTCATTGTCATAACTTCCGGCAAAGGGGGGGTGGGTAAAACAACGGCCACCGCATCCATCGGAGCCGCGTTGGCCTTGGAAGGCAAACAGGTCGCGGTGGTGGATATGGATATCGGCCTGAGAAACCTGGATGTCGTCATGGGGTTGGAAAACCGTATCGTTTTTAATGTGGTGGATGCCATCAAAGGCAAATGCAAGATCAAGCAGGCAGCCATCAAGGACAGGCGGATTGAAAACCTGTTCCTGTTTCCGGCCTCCCAAAGTGACAACAAGGATGTTCTGAATCCGGAATCCATGGTTCGATTCTGCAGTTCGCTGCGCAAAGAATTCGATTATATCCTGTTGGATTGTCCGGCCGGTATCGAACGCGGTTTCGAAAATTCGGTTGCTCCGGCCGACGAGGCTATCGTGGTCTGTACTCCCGAGATTTCTTCGGTTCGGGATGCCGACCGGGTGATCGGTTTGCTCTATGCCAAATCCATCACCCCCAAACTGATCGTCAATCGGATCGTTCCTGACATGGTGGAGCGGGGTGACATGCTTAGCCATGAAGATGTCGTGGAAGTCCTGTCCATCGAACTGATCGGTCTGGTGCAGATGGATGACCAGGTTGTCGTAGCCACCAATACGGGGTTGCCTCTGGTCCTGCAGAAGGGATCCGCGGCGGGTGAAGCCTTCCGAAGGATCGCCAGGCGGTTAAATGGACAACAGGATGTCCCGATCGAGGTTCCCCGGGCCAATAAATCTTTCTGGAAAGTTCTCGGGCAGAAAATGGGATTCGGAAAATAAAGGGGGGGCCATGTTGAACGGTTTCCTGAAAAAAATATTCGGTAAGAGTACCAGTAAGGATCAGGCCAAGCAGCGTCTTCAGTTTGCGCTGATCTACGATAAGCTGGAGGTGTCGGATGATATTCTGACCAAGCTCCAAGCCGATATTGTGGACGTGATCTCCAAGTATTTCGAAATCGACAAAAACTCCTTGCAACTGGATATCCGCAAGTCCGAGGGACGATCGGCTCTGGTGGTGAACACCCCCATTCTGTCAGCCAAACATCCCCAGCCTCCTGGTGTTAAGGAGAAACCCTCAAAGCCTATCAAACCCAAAAAACCGTCCAGGTAATTTTCCCTGGCCGTCGGATTCCGGTACCAAACGATCGCTTTCCGGGAGGAGGAACCCGCGATGTCACCACCCCGTGAATGGACCATCGTCCTGATCGATGATGAACCGGACATCCGTGAGGTCATGCGCTTGAGCCTTCAGGATGCCGGACATCGGGTACTGGAAGCTCCGGACGGCATGACGGGGATCCACTTATGCGAGCAGGAACATCCCGAAGTTGTGATCACCGATATCCGGATGCCCGGGATGGATGGTATCCAGGTACTGGAAGCCATTAAATCCAGTCAGCCGGATACCGAAGTCATTGTCGCGACCGCATTCGGGGATATTGATTTGGCTATCCGCGCGCTCCAATTGGACGCATCTGATTTTATCACCAAACCCATCAGCGATCAGACGTTGTTTCTGGCCTTACGACGCGCGCAACAGCGCTTTCTTTCCCGAAAAAAACTTCTGGACTACACCCGGCTTCTGGAGCATCGGGTGGTTGACCAGGCCCGTATTCTCCACCAGGACAAAATGATGTCTTTGGGGCGCCTGGCTGCCAGCGTGGTTCACGAAATCAACAATCCCTTATCCGGGATCCTGAATTACATCCGTCTGATGATTCGAATCCTTTCCCGTGGCCAACCGTCGGATGAGCAGCGGAGAAAGTTTATGCAGTACCTGGAACTGGTGGAGCGTGAAACCGCGCGATGTTCCGGCATCGTGTCGAACCTGTTGACCTTCTCTCGCAAAAACGATCCCATCACCGGACCGGTGGATATCGGCAGCCTGATCGACCGCTCGGTGATGCTGAGCCAGCACAAGTTGGACCTCCACCATATCGAACTGACGGTTTCCATCGCCCAGGGGCTTCCCATTGTCGAAGGGGATATCAATCAACTTCAGCAATGTGTCATTAATTTAATATTGAACGCGGTGGATGCCATGCCGGAAGGCGGCTTTCTGGAGATCGCCGCGGAGCCTGCTCCAACCGGTGGCATTTCCCTGCGGGTTCGGGATACTGGAATCGGCATTTCCGAAGAAGATCTCCCGCATATATTTGAGCCTTTTTTCTCCACCAAGGCCGTTGGTTACGGCGTGGGATTGGGGCTTTCCACCGTGTACGGTATCGTGGAACGGCATGGCGGGCGCGTGGATGTCACCAGCCGGCCGGGGAACGGAACCACCTTCATCCTGTGGCTACCCCAGGCCGAGCCATGATCTTTACTGACCGAAGCGTCCAATGCAATGAATTGCTGCAGGTCATGGACGAATTGAATATTGGTGCGTTCATGGTGGATGAATCCCGCCGGGTGTCGGCAATGAACTGCACGGCCCAGGCCTTAATGGGACTTAAGGAATCGGAAACCATCGGAATGGATTGCCGGGAGATTTTCGTTGGCATCCCCTGCATGGTGAAATGCCTGTTTCATTCGGGTGAGGAGTGGGATTCGGGGCAGGTGGACGCTGTCACCACCAGACAGCCCGAAACTCAGCGGCTGGTTACCCGACTGGCCACTCCGGTCTACGATGCGGACCGAAATATTGTCGGATGCCTGACCATTCTGCAGGACCATTCCCCGATCACCGATCTGATCAACCGGGTCCATTATGAGGAGCGAAGCCTGAAAATGATCCTCGAAAATCTGGACATCGGTATTTTCACGGTCAACCGGGGCGGACATATTACCTTTTTCAATTCCAAAGCTGAAAAGATCACCGGGTATAACCGGTTGCAGGTGCTGGGAAGTGCGTGCTGCGGGATGCTGGGACCGGAATTCGAAAATCCGGCCATCGATTTACTGAAACAGTCCATTCAAGACGGGCGGACCCGTGTCAGTTCCGAGGGCAGAATGACCATCGCGGGTGGCGAGTCCATCCCAATCCGATCCAGCGCCATCGCGCTCCGCAACGAAAAAGGAAGCATTGTCGGAGGGTTGGTGACCTTTCACGACCTGAGCGTGGTGGAGGAACTCAGCAAGGCGGTTTCCGGACGGTATTCTTTTCACGATATGATCGGCCGGGATCCGGCGATGCAGCGGGTCTTCCATCTGGCCGAGGCCGTGGCCTCCAGCGATTCGACGGTTCTGATCGAGGGTCCTACTGGAACGGGCAAGGATCTCCTGGCCAAAATCATCCATTCGGAAAGCCGCCGCGTGGATCAACCTTTTGTCAAGGTCAATTGCGCGGCTTTGCCGGACACGCTTTTGGAATCCGAGATGTTCGGCTATGCCAAGGGCGCATTCACCGGGGCGGAACGAAACAAACCGGGCCGGTTTCAGGAAGCGGACGGTGGCACGATCTTTCTGGATGAGATCGGAGACATGCCCCTTTCTCTTCAGGCAAAATTGCTCCGCGTTCTGGAGGACCGGGATTTTTATCCGCTGGGAAGCCGTCATCCGGTCAAGGTTGATGTACGTATCATTTCCGCAACCAACCGGGGCTTGGAAAACCTGGTTTCCCAAAGGTTGTTTCGAGAGGATCTGTTTTACCGCCTGAATGTATTCCGAATCGAGATCCCCCCTCTCGTCCGGCGGCGGTCCGACATTCCGCTTTTGATCCGGAGTTGCCTGAGACGCCTGTGTGCAGAGCACGGGAAGCCCCTTGTGTCCATTTCCTCCTCGGCCATGGATATTCTGCTCAATTATTCCTATCCGGGAAATGTTCGGGAAATGGAAAACATTTTGGAGCATGGCGTCATCATTCATCGTAACGATTTGATTGTGCCGGAAGATCTTCCGGATTACGTGCAGTCTTTCCGCCGGCAACCGCGACGACCCCGAACCCCCGAACTTCCGGAAGACACGGAGCTGTTTTCGGTACGGGCTGCCGATCCGGAAGGGGAAAAAAAACGGATTCAGGGGGTGTTGGAGAATCAAGGATGGAACCGGGAAAAAGCCGCGGCAAAGTTGGGTATGAACCGGAGCACGCTCTGGAGAAAGATGAAAAGATTGGATATTCGGCGGTCCTAGACCGAGGCGTAAAGAGAATTTCGAAACAAAAGAGCGCATGGAAAAAACTTGTGTTATTTCCATGCGCTCTTATTTTATTGGGAATGCCGAAGGGGAGGCTCGAACTCCCATGAAGGCTCCTTCACTAGACCCTGAACCTAGCGCGTCTACCAGTTCCGCCACTTCGGCATACTTATGAATAAAAAGAAGATTGATTTATCATCAATTTCGTTCTAAATACATATGTTTTAATTCAATGTCAAGATGGAAATTCAGGATACGACAGGACTCATGAAAATTATCGAAGATCTGCACAGGATTTCCCGTCCATTCACCAACGCGGTTATTACCATCGGAAATTTTGATGGAGTGCACATCGGGCATCAGGCCCTGTTTCATGAAGTCATGGAGAAAGCGGATGCTATCGGAGGCGAATCCATTGCCATGACCTTCGAACCTCACCCGCTGCGGGTATTGCGCAAGAACGGCGACCCGCCGCTGATCACGCCTTATGAACAGAAGGTGGAACTGATCGCCAAGGCCGGTATCGATGTCTTGATTTCGGTTCCGTTTACCGAGCAATTTGCGTCTATCACCGCTCACTCCTTTGTTCGGGACATTTTGGTGAACCGGATCGGCATGAAAGCCATTGTGGCCGGGGAGGACTATACTTTCGGTAAAAACCGGGAAGGCAATGTCACCCTGCTTCGATCCATGGCGGCCGAGTTAGGCTTCGAGCTGATTGTCTCCGATTGGATTCAGGTTGTTGGAGACGGGACCGACCGGATCAGCAGCACCCGCATTCGGGAATTGGTGATGGACGGACAAATGGGACAGGCCGGTAAGTTGCTGGGCAGACATTACCAGGTCCGAGGAATTGTGGTATCCGGCCGGAACCGCGGCGGAAAACTTCTGGGATTCCCCACCGCCAATATTCAGTTGCAAGACGAAATCTGCCCACGAACCGGGGTGTATGCCGTGACGGTCGAATGTCTGGGAAACACCTTCCCGGGGGTCGCTAATATCGGTTACAGCCCAACTTTTCAGGATCATGTTTTTACCGTGGAAGTCCACATCCTTGATTTCCATAACGATATTTACGACAAAAAAATCCGGGTGAATTTCGTCCAGCGTATTCGGGATGAAAAGAAATTCTCCGGCATTGAAGAACTTTCCCGGCAGATTCGGGAAGATATTCTGCAGGCCAAGGCCGTTTTATCCCTCCGGCCATCCATCTCATGAATTCACGAAGGCTGTGGGTATCTCTGGCTGTTGGGACGGCTATTTCCGGCACGGCCTTGTACCTGGCGTTTCGACATGTGCCCCTGGCGGATCTGGTGGTTTATCTCGGATCCATCGATCTTTTCTGGGTCATGGTGTCGGTGGTTCTGGTAGTGATCAGTTTTGTTCTCCGGGCCCTTCGCTGGCGGATCATCGTAGCGACCATCAAACCCCTGCCATTCTGGGAAACGTTTCATCCTCTGATGATCGGATTCATGATGAACTGCATTCTCCCCGGCCGTGTGGGAGAAATTGCCCGTCCCGCCATTGTCAAAAAAAGCAGCGGGATTCCGTTTGCCACCGGGCTTGCCACGGTTGCGACGGAACGCATGATGGATGCGCTGGTTCTTATCCTGTTGTTTGCCTGGATGATATCGTCGGTTCCCATTGAAACATCGATGCAGATGGAATTCGGTGATATTTCCCTGAACCGGGATACCTTGGTATCCTTGGCCTCCGGGACTACCAAGTTGTGCGGGGTTTTGGTAGCAGGCATTGTTCTGATCAGCCTGGAAAGTTTTCGGAGATGGGTGTATGCTATACTAATACGGATACCGCGTGTTTTCGGGAACCGAGGTGCCCGGGAGATCCTGGAACACCGGATCGTTCCGGGATTGATCCGGATCATCGATCACGTGGCCGGCGGTTTCCAGATGATCCGGTCGGTCGGAAAGCTTTCCGGATGCGGACTGTTGTCTCTGGCGATCTGGGCACTGGGATGCCTGTCGTATTATACGATGTCCCTGGGTGCCCCTGGAATCGAGCTGGGAATCCTGGAAATGTCTGTGGTCATGATTGTGATCTGCTTTTTTATCGCCATTCCTTCGGTTCCGGGCTTCTGGGGGATCTGGGAAGCCGGCGGGGTATTCGCCTTGTCGCTTTTCGGCATCCCGGCATCCGATGCCGCCGGGTTCACCCTCGTTAATCATGCGGTACAGATGTTCCCGGTCATTGTGGTGGGTCTGGTTTCCATGATGATCACCGGGGTGAACATCTTTCAACTGAATCGGGAGGTCCGGGACGCGGTGGGGCATTGAAAACCGGTACCATACGGTCCCATTCCTTTTCCACCTCGGCGTGGGACGGATGGATGGGTCTTCGGATTGCTTGCCCCCGGGAGGAGAAACATGGGGAAAACCTCTGGAGAAGATATTGCCTTGGAAAATAAGGATGGATTGCTGAAAATCATTACGTTCCCGGAAAAAATGTTGCTGCAACCGGTGAAACTGGTCGAAGAGATCGACGGGGAGTTGCAGAAAGCCATCGATGCCATGTCCCGTACCATGTACCATGCACCGGGCGTGGGACTCGCCGCGAACCAGGTGGGTTTGGATCGCCGTCTCCTGGTCTATGATATCCAGCCCAAAGAGGAAAAACCGGAGCTTGTCGCCCTGATTAATCCCAGGATCATCGAACAGGAAGGGGAAATTCTGTCCGAAGGAGAAGGATGCCTGAGTGTCCCGGACTATCGGTCGGATGTCAAACGCTTCGAGCGGATTCTGGTAGAAGCCTATGATCGGGAGGGAAACCCGGTGCGGATCCATGCGGAGGGGTTTCATGCGATTGTGTTGCAACATGAGATCGACCATTTGAACGGAGTGTTGTTCATTGACCGGATCAGCGCTCTGAAGCGCGGGCTGTATAAAAAGCGAATCATGAAAAAACTGAAACAGGATCGGAATCCCTGACATCATGAATGTTTCTTGCCGAATCGTGTTTATGGGGACTCCGGTTTTTGCTGTTCCGGCGCTTCAGGCGCTTATCCAGGCCGGATATCCGGTGGCCATGGTCGTCACCCAGCCAGATCGCCCGGTTGGAAGAGGGCGGAAAATTTTGTTTTCAGAGGTCAAACAGATTGCCACCGAAATGGGTCTGCCGGTCTATCAGCCGGAGAATTTGAAGACCGCCGATTCCTGGGGGCGAATACGGGATGCTCGGCCGGATGTGATGGTGGTGGTGGCCTATGGCCAACTTCTGCCGTCGGTTCTTCTGCGGATGCCCCCTTGGGGGTGCCTGAACATCCATGCTTCTCTGCTGCCGCGGTACCGGGGGCCGGCCCCGATCCAGCGTGCGGTTATCAACCGGGAGCCGGAAACCGGTGTGACCATCATGAAAATGGATTCCGGGCTGGACACCGGAGATATCCTGTATTCCCGATCCACCCCGATTCTCCCGGAGGACACAGCCGCGACCCTGCATGACCGGCTGGCATCCATGGGGGCGGATCTATTGCTCCATACGCTGGAGAATCTGGAAAGCGTCTATACCAAAGCCACACCGCAAGATGATGCTTTGGCGACCTATGCGCCCATGCTGACCAAGGCCGATGGCCGAATCGACTGGTCAAAGCCGGCCGATGACATCGACGCCCTCATCCGGGGTACCCAGCCATGGCCTGGCGCCTACACATTTGTGGGAGGGAGGCGGCTAAAGGTATTTCGGGGGCGGATTGTCCCCCGCCCAGCCGGCGGGCCTCCCGGTACGGTGCTCCCGTCTCCGACCGAGGCACTGTGGATAGCTACGGGGAGCGGAATCCTGTCCCTGGTGGAAGTGCAGCCGGAATCCGGTCGGCGGATGTCAATCACCGATTTCCTGAAAGGCAGGCCGGTCCAAACCGGATCGATCTTATCCGAATGAAGGGTACCGCCTCCCACCCCAAAGGGCTCCCTGTCCGGTCACAGTGTTTACGTATTCTGATGTCTACGGCCCGGAGTGACAAGACCTTGGACCGGGTTTTTTCTGAACACCTGGATCGATATCCGGATATTCCGTCGGCTGATCGGCATTTAATTCATGCGATTGTCTATGGGGTACTGCGTTCTAGATCACGTCTGGACTGGATTGTCGGAAAATGTTCTCGAACCCCCATTGACCGTCTGGATGAGGACGTTCTTTGGATCCTTCGTATCGGGCTTTTTCAGATTCTCTATTTGAGCCGCATTCCCGTTTCCGCTTCGGTTCACACCTCCGTGGAGCTGATGAAACAATCCAAAAGACCGTGGCTGGCCGGTTTTGTGAACGGCGTGCTGCGGCAGGCGATCCGAAAACACACCTCTTTCGTGCTTCCGGACTTTCGCCAGACCCCGGTTGCCGCCATATCGGTTGCGCATTCCCTTCCGGAATGGCTGGTTGAACGATGGATCCGGCGGATGGGGGCAGAGGAAACCGGAAGTCTCGCCGCGTTTCTGAATACCGTTCCTCCGGTGACGATCCGGGTCAGGCCATCTCGAATCGGCCGGGAGGATCTGATGAGGTCGCTCACCCACCAGGTAACTTCCCTGGAGTTGACAGCCGTGTCCCCCATAGGGATTCGCCTGCATGGGCTGCAGGTTCCGGTCTTCCAACTGGAGGGATTTTCCGAAGGATATTTTCAGGTGCAGGACGAGGCCGCCCAATTGGTGGGAATGTTACTGGATCCCCAACCCGGAGAATTCGTATTGGACGCCTGCGCTGGATTGGGAGGAAAAACCGGCCATATCGCGGAGATGATGAAAGATACCGGACGGGTGGTTGCGACGGACATGGATCCGGACAAAATCGAGTGTCTGCAGGAGGAAATGCAACGGCTGTCCTTTTCCTGTGTGAATCCCCGCGTCGTCGACTGGAGCAATCCCGCCGCCGGAATAGCCGGGGAAGGACAATTTGATCGGGTTTTGGTGGATGCCCCGTGTTCCGGGTTGGGAGTTCTCCGGAGAAACCCGGACATTCGGTGGCGGGAATCCCGACAGAACCTGGATATGTTTCAGGCTCGCCAGGTCAAGCTTCTGGAAGGGGTGATGCCGCTGGTGAAACCCTCCGGCCGCCTGGTATACGCGGTGTGCAGCATGGAACCGGAGGAAACCGACGAGGTGATCCGAATGGTCCTCGAACGGCATCCGGAATTTCGGGTAAGCGTCGTCCTCCCGGGTCTGCCGGAGGCTGGAAAATCCATGCTGGATTCAGATGGATGCATGCGTACCCTCCCGCACCGGGACCGAATGGATGGATTTTTTTCCGTTTGTCTGCAGAAACGAAAGGATGAACCGGCATGAACATACTGGTTACCGGAGGCGCCGGATATATCGGCAGCCATACCTGCATCGAGCTGTTGAACACCGGACACGATCTGACCGTTGTCGACAATCTGGCCAACAGCAGCGAGGAATCCCTGAAGCGGGTGCAGGAGATCACCGGAAAAACAATCCGCTTTTTTCGGACCGATCTGACGGATCAGGGGGCTCTTCGGGAGGTTTTTGCACGCCGCCCCATGGATGCCGTGATTCATTTTGCGGGATACAAGGCGGTAGGGGAATCTGTGGAACAGCCTATGCTGTATTACCGGAATAATCTGGCCGGTAGCCTGATCCTGGTTGAGGTGATGGCGGAATTCGGGGTAAAACACCTGGTATTCAGTTCCTCCTGCACCGTGTACGGAGATCCCGCCAGGGTGCCGATCCGGGAAGATTTCCCCCTGAATCCCGCCAATCCCTACGGCCGGACCAAATGGATGGTGGAGTCTTTTTTGCGGGATGTCGCCGCAGCGGATCCGGAATGGAACATCGTGATCCTGCGCTATTTCAACCCGATCGGGGCGCATGAAAGCGGTCGGATCGGTGAGGATCCCAACGATGTTCCCAACAACCTGCTTCCTTATGTCGCCCAGGTGGCGGTGGGACGAAGGCGGGAGTTGCGGGTGTTTGGCAACGATTATCCGACACCGGACGGAACCGGTGTCCGGGATTATATCCATGTGGTGGATCTGGCCGAAGGACATCTGGCTGCCCTGAGCCGTCCCCGGAAAGGGGACGGGGTTTTTGTGTGCAATCTGGGGACGGGAAAAGGATACAGTGTCTTGGAGGTGGTGGCCGCGTTTGAGGAAGTCTCGGGACGGCGGATTCCCTATCGTATCCTCGGAAGAAGATCGGGAGACGTCGCCGTGGTATATGCGGATCCAACCCTTGCGGCCCGGGAACTGGGATGGCGGGCGGTGCGGGATATTTCGGACATGTGCCGGGATGCCTGGAAATGGCAGTCGATGAACCCGGAGGGATATCCCGAGGACTCTGAACGGAGGTCCGATTCCCGTTAAGACAGACGTTCGGGGGGAGACCGCCGGACAGTGATAAAGAATCGAAAGGAACAATAGCCATGACCGGTGAACAGGACATCGTTCTGATTTATCTGGAAGACACTCCCATGACCTTTGCCCGGATCGAGGATATCTCTGCGGACTACAAACCCGGGTGGTTCCAGGTTCGGATGCTTTTCCTGCAGGTTCCGCTCCAAGTGGTAACCTGGATCCTGCGGGATTCCTATATTGATGGGGATCCTTTTACCATGGAAGGCAAACGTCTGCGGATTGAAAAGGTGGAAAGCCCGGCGGAGGAAATTCTGCCGGTGCCGGACGAAATGGATTCCGTAGAACCCACACCCAAGAAACCAGCGACAGCGAAAGTGATTTCCCTGGCAGACATCAAGAAAAAACATTGACCAAATCATCCAATCCAACATCGGAGGTAGCAATATGGAAATCAAAACGGTTCGCATCCACAACCCGGATGGACTCAACCTGATCCTGGGACAGTCTCACTTCATCAAAACCGTAGAGGATATTCATGAAGCCATGGTGAACGCGGTTCCCATGGCCAAATTCGGGGTGGCCTTCTGCGAGGCTTCCGACAAGTGCCTGGTCCGTTGGTCCGGAACGGACGAAGCCTTGATCGAACTGGCCCGGGAAAATGCCTTTCAACTGGCCGCTGGCCACAGTTTCATTCTGTTTCTGAAGGATATGTTTCCGATCAACGTGTTGAATGCCGTGAAACAGGTCCCGGAAGTTTGCCGGATTTATTGCGCCACCGCCAATCCGGTGGAAGTGGTGATCGCGGAAACGGAACAGGGGCGGGGAATCTTGGGTGTGGTGGATGGGTTTGCCTCTGCCGGCATCGAGACGGAGGAGGACATCAACTACCGCAAATCCCTGCTCCGGCAGTTCGGGTACAAGATGTAGAAGGGGGGATAGGGCCGAACAGCCGGTTTCCGGAATTTAGGTCTCGACTTTTGCGGCCTGCAGTGCCTCTTCCAGGATACCTTCGAATTCCTTCTGACTACGGGAGTCCAGCGACCGCCAGATTAAAAGCTGCTTCCGGACGTCATGCAAAAATGACTTGTTGATCCGCCGCCAAGTATTGGATTCGCCGGATTTTCGCGTCAGCCGGATTCGGATTTCCAGAAAACCCAACTCTTCCGCGGATTGGCAGAACCGGATCTCGGAATCCTGCATGATACCGAAATCGAATGGCGCCAGCCAGATATGGGCGTGCAGAACGATGCATGTGTTTTTGCAGCATTTCCCTTCCTGGCAATTGGATGTGATCAGGGTCATTCCGTGAGGGGTGGGGCACACTTCGGAAAAGTGGATTTCCCCGATGGAAAACAGCCCGTGGGAGACCTCCTGGTGGTTTTTGAAATACTCGTAGAGAAAGCCCACGATGCTGCGGGTTTCCGTGTATTTCATCAGGAACGGCAGCGTGATATCCAGCGTGTTGCCGGAGGCGGGCGGCAGGGTCCAGGACCGATTGACGTCCGGTATGGCGATTTCCGCAGCCACGCGGGAGGGATAGATGGCGGAAACCAGCACCACGGCAATGACCAGAATCATGGCTCCGACTCCGGACAGGGAAGAGTAGTTTACGGTCAGCCCGGACCAGATGGCTGTTTTGGAAAAGATATAGGCGCTGGTCTGGGCCAGAAGGTATCCCAGAACCACGCTTAACACGGCGAAGGCCAGCGCTTCGGCGATGAAGAGGAAACTGACGTGGGATGGTGCCAGCCCCACAGAGGTGTAGACCGCGATTTCCCGTTTCCGTTCCACCACGCTGCTGATCATGGTGTTCAGCACGATACAGATGGAAATGACGATGGGGATCAAAATATTGGGAACGCCGGAGTAACTGAGGGTATCTCCGGCATGATACAGCCAGGTACCGGTGGATTCGCCGCTGAAGAGCGTCAGTCCGAACCGGTCTACCAGTTCTTCTGCCATGGCCATTGTCGGCGTGCCGGGAAGATGCCGGACAGAGAGGCTTTTCAGACGTCCTCCGGCTGCCAGGAGTGTATCCGCGGGCGTGATGATGGTGAGATCCGCGGAAATATGCTGGTACCGGCTCTGAAAAGACCGTACGTCGTCCCCGGATTCCATGGCTTCCATTTCGATTTCCGTCATTTCCAGGGGGGTTTCCCGGGGGAAGATCACAGGGGTCAGAGGTTCCCCGTCCAAGTCCGCCATATCCTGGAATGTTTTTGCGGAAAAAACACCCACCACTTCAAAGACCACCCCCCACAAAACCACGCTGCTGGACTGAGGATGCTGCGGATTGATGCCCAATTCCGTTGCCATCCGGTCCGGCAGGACCACACTCAGACGGTCTGTGGAACGGATCCATCTTCCCCCCACGAGAAGCTTTTCCAGTTCTTCGGAACCGAATTCCTGGCTGGATAGGCCGATCATTCCCTGTGCTTCGAACACCTGGTCCCGGTGACGGACCGGGATCCGAAGCGCGCGGGTACGGTCTTCACGTTCCAACCAGACACGGGGGGTGATCGTACACCCGGGCGCAAAGGACTGGCTGAGGACCCCGAGGCTCTCTTCCGGAATATCCATCCAGTTGGCGTTTTTCAAAAGAAAACCCTCGTAGGAGGCTGCCGGATTATATTGGATCCTCGTATGCATCCGCACGCTTTTGGCCGAGGTGAAACTCATGATCGTAAAGGTTAGGATGATGAGGGTGATGCAGGTGAGGGCGGTACGGATCCGTCGGCGCCGTAAGTTGCTCACCCCCAGCAGAAATGCAGCGGCAAAGGCTTTCCATCGGCTGAGATCTCCGGTGAAGGTCTGCACGGCGCGGTTTTGGAACCGGCTGATTTCCTCTTCGAACCGGAAAAAGATGATCAGGGTGACCATGACCGAAAGCCCGATGATAAAAAAGGCCAGAATCACCACGACGGGGCTGTAGGCCAGCTTGAAGGCTGGGTGGACCATATAAATCAGTCCGATCACCAGGATCAGGATGACAACAAAGGCGATGATGCGTTTGTAGATATTGGAAAAGGAAAAGAGCAATCGTTCCGTGCAAAAGGCAAAGGGAACGAACAGCGCGATATAGAACAGAACCCCGAAGAGCACGTCTTTCTGGGTTTTTTCGACGTCGTCGTAAACCCGGCTGGCCAGTGCCCAAGATGCGGCGGAAGCCGCGATGAACCGGTCATAAGCCTTCTCCTGCAAAGCGGTTTCGGCATTCGTCAGCGCCTGGCGTCCCTCTTCCCGCAGTTTCCGGATCTGATCGTTGACGATGCCGTGCTCTTCCTGGGCCGCGATTCGGGGTTCCAGCAGGGACCACATATCTGTCGCGATCCGGTATTCGGTGTGATGGATATACGGCCAGTCGTCAATCCGGTAACCGGTTCCCTCGGAGCGTTCCGGATCGGCATGAGTCAGAATCAGCTTTTTCCGTATCACCGAGTCCGACAATGTCAACTTCAGGCGGGTTCCGGGCTCCAGAAAGACGGATGTCAGTACGGAGGTTCGTGTGTCGATCCGGCTGAACCAGTATTTCATTGGTTCGGCTTCCCTTCTCCCGTCGATCAGCTGGATTTTGGTCATGTAACGGAAGTTCCGGGGTTCCAGGAGGTTGAACAGGGTGGTGCCACGGCACGCGAACATCACCAGGTTCGTTTCCATGTGGTTCCGGTCCATCTTGACCCGATAGGCGTTTTTACCGGTCTGTTCCTTGTCCACGGCCCATTCGACAGAACCGTTGTCCGGATTGAACCGGTATCCTTCCAGAATGACCTTGTCCAGGACATGCCGCTTGTCCGCAACGCCTCGTACCTGGAATCCTCCTATGGAATCCACCATACTGTAAAACCGGGACAATCCCTGGTAGGAAAGGATGATGGTCCCCGGTGCCGGTTGGTCGGCAAAGAGCTCTCCGTGGCGGATGAATTTTGCACGCCCGGAAACCACGGAAAAACCGTTTCGTGGGAGAGTGTCCGTTTGCAGTTTTGGGGCATTGGTGATGTGCCGGAGCATTCGGCAGACTTGGCTCGACTGGATTCCCGCGTATTCCCAGTCCACAAAATTCGTATGATCATCCGGAGTGCCCCAACGATACCGGGCGTCGTAGACCGTGGCCAAGGTCAACCCCAGGTAGCCGGCCAAGGCGCTGACTTCTCCCCCCATTGCCGGTTGATCCACCAGATAGCTTTGCCAGGGGATCAGCTTGTTGGGTCGCAGGGTGTCCTGAAACAGGTGTAACTCGTTTGTTTCCGCAGCAGCTTTCATCACCTGATCGATCCGGGTATAGGAGACCGACCGATTGATGGAGGATTTCAGGGGATACAACCATCCCTGATTAAAAGCTCCGAATCCGCTGCCATGGCTGGACAGGTGCAGGGAGACCGAGGCGACAAGTTCCCGGCTTTTGACAAAAGAGCGGAATTCCTGGCTGTTGTTTAACAGCTTCTGCCGTCGGGAGGCGTCCGCCTAGGTAGTTTTCTGACGTTTTACGGCCAGAGGGATCAGATGCCGGATCCATTTCCCTTCCGCTTCGTTCAGTGTTTGTAAATCGGCTTTCCAACCCAGTTGCCGCAGGCCCAATCGGTCATCCGCGAGTTGACGGATCCGTTCTTCGATCACAGGATCCGGGCTTTCCATCCGAAGCTGTATCAATTCCCTGGACAGGGTGTCCACCTGGGTCTTGATTTCTTCCAGAATCGCAGACCTGACCAGTTCCGTGACGCGGAGATCCTCGGATTCGGGCTGCAGGGCATCATTTGCTTTCGGGGAGAATGATTCCAGCCCTTCTATGGTTTTCCGGGTATCTCGGATGATTTCCCGCAGATTTTTTTCGGTTTTGCGCATCTCCTTGGGGGACGAGCGAAGTGCCCAGACAGCTTCCCGCATCCCGGCCAGACTCTGGGATCTGCCGCTGGTGGCAAGCAGGAGAACGGATCTATCCGGAGGATTTTCCCGAAAAAACCGTGCAGCCTGAAGGAGGGTGGCGATGCCGCAGGCTTCGTCGGCGCCCGGAGACAGGCCGTATACCCATGCCGTGCTGTCGTAAAACGATTCCACCAATACCAGTTCTTCCCGAAGGGTCTCGTGTGTTCCCGGGATCAGACAATAGATGTTGGCGGCATCAATCGTTTTCCAACGCATGGAGGAGTGCAGCTCGATCCGGGATGCGACACGTCCTTCCAAGGCATTTTCAAATTCTCCGAAGATCAGCCGGGATTCCGGTAAAGACAACCAAAAGCGGGGAAAATGGATGGGACTCAGTTCCATTTTGTTTTCGTAATCGAAGCGACCTTCATTTTTCCGGCTGATGTAAATGACTGCCCTGGCTCCCAAATTGGCAGCCTGAATCCAGTTCTTCCCGGAATCCATCTCCATCAGAAGGACTGAACCGGTGATATCTTTGCCGTTTAATTCCGGAAGGGTACCGTTGCCGACATAGATCAGCGGGCCGGATATTCCGCGGTTGTCTATCGCCTGGGAAGAAATCGCGTTTCCGGCGATGGGATACAATGCGGCGGTGATTCCGGATTCCGGAAAGTGAATGGTGCTGATATCGTGGCTTAGGACCGGAAGGCTGTAGTGATGGATCCCGACATCCGAATATCCTTCGGCGGCGAACCGGGAACGGATGTATTCCGCTGCCGAGTGGAAACCTGGAGAACCGACACTGCGGTCCATGAAAGAGGTCAGGGTGAGAATATCCCCTTGAAAGGTTTCGACCGCAGGCGAGGGCTGCGGAAAAATCAACAAACCGAGGAAGAATGCCAGGAAAACAGCGATCGCAGGGATCCGCAGGAATATCCGGCCCGGACAAGGGGATTTCCATTCAGGAGAGTGATGTGGCTGCGGTTGGTTCATCCCTGGTGTTCCTGTACGTTGTCATTCCGAACGATGAGGCAGGCTGGGCGAGATCATGCTCGGGATTTGGTATCGATTTTGCCTACGGAAATCGACAGTTCATCCCGGTTTTCGACTTTGTCTATCAGACCATCCCGAATCCAGACCACTTGGTCACTGACATTCAGCATCTTGATGTCATGGGTAGCGGAGATGACCGTGACCCCCCGTTCATGGCTGAGTGTTTTTAACAGGGAGATGATCTGTTCACCGGTATGGAGATCCAGGTTGCCGGTTGGTTCATCCGCCAAAATGATCACCGGGTCGTTTGCCAGGGCACGGGCAATTGCCACCCGTTGCTGCTGACCGCCCGACAATTCGAAGGGCTTATGGCTGAAGCGGTCGGCGAGGCCCACCAGATCCAGGAGCTTGAGACCTTTTCGAACCGCGTCGTCTTCGTTCACACCGGCGAAAATCATCGGAAGGGTGACGTTTTCGATGGCAGTCATGACCTGGATAATGTTGAACGTCTGAAAAATATATCCGATTTTTCGGCATCGTAGCCAAGCCAACTCATACGCGTCGAGTTGTGCGATATCGACTTCGTCGATGAAGACCTTTCCGGAGGTGGGTTTGTCCAGGCCGCCGATCATGTTGAACAGAGTGCTTTTCCCGGATCCCGATGGCCCCATGATCGATATGTATTTGCCGGCCTCAATCTCCAGATTGATACCTTTCAGTGCCAGTACATCCAGCTTGCCCATCCGGAATTGTTTGGTGACGTTGGATACCCGGACGATGTTTCGGAAGCCGGTCATGAATTCTCCATGTTATCGAATGTCAACAGGGAATCATCCGGTCCGGGTCGGCTTGTGTGTCCCCCGGGATGATTCCGGTTTGTCGTGCCGGGGTTCCGGTTGTCTGTTCCCTGAAAAAATCCTGGCGAACGGAACCTCCGTGTCGATTACAAGATTTGGTGCAGTTGGAAAGAAAACAATCTATCTGGTATTGCATTACTGCATAACACGGAGTTTGATCAAGGGAAAAATGTCCCAAGGCGGCCGTCCTCGATGTCGCCGGCGGGTCGGCAGTTTTTTCCGGTCAGTTGCCGTCGGAGCAAATCCAGAGCCGCCATGGCGAAAATTTGTTTGAGAGCTTCCCGACCCCGGAAACGAAAAACAAAACGGCGGGTGATGATGCCAACTGCGGATGCCAAACCGATGCATAGGGTTCCCACCGGTTTTTCGGGCGTGCCGCCGTCCGGGCCGGCAATGCCGCTGGTGGCCAAACCGTAATCGGCGGCCGAGGCCTTTCGGATGCCGTCTGCCATTTCCCGGACGGTTTCCTCCGAAACCGCACCGAAGTTTTCCAGTGTGTGTCCGGATACTCCCAGTGC
This sequence comes from uncultured Desulfobacterales bacterium, assembly GCA_964614125.1. Lineage (GTDB taxonomy): Bacteria > Desulfobacterota > Desulfobacteria > Desulfobacterales > Desulfatirhabdiaceae > UBA4064. The sequence goes on from CAZTKB010000008.1 coordinate 21,908, forward strand.
CTGAATCTTGGCGTCATTGGAGTATGTTACCGCTCCGCAGAGAAAATACCGGGAACTTCCGGCGACATTCGTGACCCAGTGAGAAATCAAGCCACCAGTACAGCTTTCGGCGACAGCCAGGGATCGGCACTCTTCCGCCAACAGCCTCCCGATCACACGTTCCATGCTTTCCCCGGTTACCGAAAAAACCGCATCCCCCAACCGTTCGGTTACCCAGTTGATTGCTTTTGCGATGCGTTGTCTCATGCTTTCCTGGTTCGTGCCGTGGAGATAGAACTTGACCTGAATTTCCGGGAATCGGGCTCGAAATCCCAACCCGATCTCGGGAAAGACGGTGGGAAAGCCGCTGAGCTTTTCTCCTGTGGCGGATTCGGTCAATCCGAAGGTGGAGATGGTGTGAATCAAGGAAAATTCCTGGAAGTTGCCCTGGAATTCCCGCAGGGTGGGAATCACGGTTTCCTTCATCATCCGTTTCATTTCAGCAGGCACCCCGGGGAGAAAGAAAAATCGGCAGCTACCGATTTCCTGGCGAAAACCGGGAGCGGATCCGATAGGGTTATCGACGATGGTGGATCCTTCCGGAAGGAGGGCCTGTTTCCGATTGGAATCGCTCATGACCCGGTTTATTCGCTGAAAAAACTGTTCTACCCGGGTCAAGGCTTCGGAATTCATCCGGAGGGGTACTCCGGCGGCCTGTGCGGCGGCTTCGGCCGTGAGGTCATCCGATGTCGGGCCCAGTCCTCCCGTTACTATCCCGACATCCGCACGCCGGGAAATCTCCAGAAGGATTTCCGTCAGGGCCGGAATATCGTCTCCCGCGCTGTGGTGACGACGCACGATGATCCCGTTTTGTTCGAGGGACCGGGCGATATAGGCTGTGTTGCTGTCGATCAGAGTGCCGGAGCGGATTTCATCTCCGGTGGACAGAATTTCCGCTATCATGGATACCAACCTCTTGGGTGCCGGAAGGTGATTTCCGGATTTTATGAATGCCACGAGCCGATTTATAGATCACATCCCGAACCAGGAAGTCAAGAGGAACTCCGCCGTTTTTTCTTTCCCCGTTGATTCCATCCGAAAACCCGATTATGGTTACCAGGAAAACGGTTATCGTTCAACCGATCGGCTGTTTTCCGGATAATTATTGAAATGAGGGGGTACCTGATCATGAAGGCGATGTTGCTCGAACAGATCCATGATTTGAAACAGGAGCGAAACCCATTGCGATCAGCCGACGTTACCATCCCGGAGCCCGTTGAGAACGAAATTCGGATTCGGGTGGCTGCCTGCGGCGTATGCCATACTGAATTGGACGAAATCGAGGGTAGAACGCCTCCGCCGCGTTTTCCGGTGATTCCCGGCCATCAGGTTGTCGGCCGGGTCCATGCGTTGGGACCTTTGGCCCGTCGGTTTACCCCTGGAGATCGGGTGGGGGTGGCCTGGATTTTTTCCGCCTGCGGAGAATGCGCCTGGTGCCGAAACGGCCAGGAAAACATCTGTCCGTCTTTTCGGGCGACGGGCCGGGATGCAGACGGCGGCTATGCGGAATATATGACGATTTCGGAGGATTTCGCCTTTTCCTTGCCGCCCGGTATCGATGATGTGCAGGCCGCGCCGCTGTTGTGCGCCGGAGCCGTGGGATATCGGTCCCTGTGTTTGACCGGGATGCAAAACGGGCAGGTGCTGGGGCTGACCGGTTTTGGGGCTTCGGCGCATCTGGTCCTGCAAGCAGCCCGCTACCGGTATCCGGATTCCCCGGTGGTCGTATTTGCCCGGAATCCCGCGGAGCAGGCCTTCGCGAGGGAGATGGGGGCGGTATGGGCGGGAGATACGGCCGATCTTTCTCCCTGGGCACCGGACGCTGTGATCGATACGACGCCGGCGTGGAAACCGGTCGTCTGTGCGATGAAACAGCTTAACCCCGGGGGAAGGCTGGTGATCAACGCCATCCGCAAGGAAAATCGGGACCGGGACGTGCTTCTGAAGCTGGAATATGCCGACCACCTGTGGATGGAAAAAGAGATCAAATCGGTTGCAAACGTCACGCGAAACGATGTCGCGGAGTTTCTCGCGCTTGTTCCCCGTGCCGGAATCACCGCCGAGGTTCAGGAATTCGCCCTGCAGGATGCCAACCGGGCTCTGATGGAACTGCATGACCGCAACATCCGCGGCGCAAAGGTTCTGGTTTTGCTGTAGCCTTCGTGAATCATTGGGGCTTTACTTCGGGGGCCGTTGTTCGCGCCGGCCATTTCTCTCCACCCCATCCGGTTCCCTGGAATCCACCTGTGCTCCATCCATCGGGGACTGCCCGTTCCACCGGAATTTTCGGGAAACAGATCGCTACATTTCAGCTATATATTAGCTTGAGCATTCTCGGGTTTTGTGGTATGAGCCTACCAGAACCAATGGCAGACATGACAAAAAACGAATCGCATTCATTTGTCGAGGTGCAGAACGATAACGGGAGGATCAGATGGCGCATTGGATGAACCTGGGGCAGAACCTGAAAGTCATTGCCAAAAAATATCCCGAAACCAAGGCATTGCAGGACAAGGATCGTAGCTTTACCTACCCGGAACTCAATGCACGTGTCAACCGGCTGGCGGACGCGATGATCCGGATGGGATTGTCCAAGGGGGACAAGGCCGCGGTTTTGCTGGAAAACAGCATCGAGATCATCGAATTGTACCTGGCCACCGCCAAAACCGGTATCATCATTGTTCCGATCAATTTCCGGCTGGTTGGAAAGGAAGTGGCCTACATCCTGTCGGACTCGGATGCGCGGGCGATTTTTGTCCATGACGAGTTCGCTCCCGTCATCGACAGTATCCGCGACGGAATTTCCGGTATACCGAAAACCAATTTCGTGGTGGTGGGGACACCCGCACCCGGCTACCGGAGCTATGACGATCTGCTGGCGAGCGGTTCGGACCAGGAACCGGCCCATTCGGTCGCTCCTTCCGACACCTGGATTTTGATCTACACCTCGGGGACCACGGGCAAGCCCAAGGGGGTTGTCCGCTCCCATGAGTCCCATATCGCGTTTTACCTGATCAACGGCATCGATTTCGGATTCACCCCGCAGGATATTTGCATGAATGTCATGCCGCTGTGCCACATCAATTCCACATTTTTCACGTTTACATTTCTATATATCGGCGGATCGGTGTATCTGCATCCGGCCCGGTCGTTTCGGGCCGAAGAAATTCTGGATATCATCGAAGCCAGAAAAATTACGTTCATTTCCCTGATTCCCACCCATTACAACCTAATCCTGAATGTTCCGGAAAAGGACCGCCGCCGGGATGTCCGTTCCATCACCAAGCTCTTGTGCTCTTCGGCGCCGGTCCGGCGCCAGGTCAAAAAGGCGATCATGGAGTTTTTTCCGGGTGTGCAGCTCTACGAAGGTTACGGATCCACCGAGGCCGGGATCGTGACCGTACTCAAGCCGGAAGATCAGCTTCGAAAATTGGGATCCATCGGATATGAATCTTTGGGAACCGATTTCATCCGTCTGCTGGATGAAAACGGCGAGGAAGTGCCGGACGGCCAGGTGGGCGAGCTGTATTCCCGAGGGCCGATGTTGTTCGATGAATATTACAAGCTTCCGGAAAAAACGAAAAGCGCGTTCCAGGGAGAGTGGTTCAGCGCCGGGGATATGGCCCGGCGGGATCCGGACGGCTTTTATGAAATTGTCGACCGCAAGGACAACATGATCATCACCGGCGGAGAGCATGTCTATCCCAGCGAGGTGGAGGAAGTGGTCGGCGGGCATCCGAAGGTTTTTGACGCCGCCTGCATCAGCCTTCCGGACGACAAGTGGGGGGAAAAAGTGGCGGTGGTGGTGATCCCCAAGGCGGAGCTTACCGAACAGGAGATTCTGGACTGGTGCCGGGACCGGATGGCCGGGTACAAGCGTCCCAAGCAGGTCATTTTTATCCAGCCGGACGACATGCCCCGGACGGCCACCGGAAAAATTCTCCACCGGATTCTTCGGGAACGGTTTTCCCGATAACGGTTTTGTTTCATTCCAATCCATATCAATCATATTACCGAGGAGGTTTCCAGGACATGTTTACCAAGGCTTATATTCCGTACAAGGGGTATTACAGCAGTCCCTTCGCCAGGTGGCAGGGGAGCATGGCGAACGAACATTCCATCATTCTTGCAACGGATACGACCAAACGATGGCTGGCGGAAAAAAAATGGGACCCGATGCAATTCGACTACGTTTTCCTCGGGATAACGGTCGGACAGCCGCAGTGGTTCTATGGGAGCCCGTGGGCCGCGGCGCTGATCGGCGCGGTCTCCACGCCCGGCGCCCTGATCAGCCAGGCCTGCACCACCTCGACCACCTGTATCTTTCAGGCCTCCATGGGAGTGGAAAACGGATATTTCCAGAACGCCTACTGCCTCATGACGGATCGATGTTCCAACGGTCCGCACACCATATGGCCCAACCCCAACGGACCGGGTGGGGAAGTGATCAGTGAAAACTGGCTCATGGACAATTTCAACCGCGACCCCTGGGCCAGAAACGCCATGATCCAGACCGCGGAAAATGTCTCGAAAGAAGCCGGCATCACCCGCGAGGAATGCGACGCCGTAGCCCTCCGGCGCTACGAGCAATATATGGAGGCGGCAGCCAACGACAAGGCATTCAAGAAACGGTACATGTTCCCGGTGGAAGTCCGTGTGAACAAGAAAAAAACCATTCTGGTGGAGGATGACGAGGGGGTTATGCCGACCACGAAAGAAGGGCTTGCTTCCCTTAGGCCCGTTCTTCCGGACGGCGTCCACACCTTCGGAGCCCAGACCCATCCGGCGGACGGCCATTGCGCGGTCACGGTGACGACCCGGGACAACGCCAAAGCCCTCAGTGCGGATTCCAAGATCGAGATTCAAGTGGTTTCCTATGGATTTGCCCGGGCCAAAAAAGGATACATGGCCATGGCCGTGGTTCCGGCGGCGAAAATGGCCCTGGAAAAAGCCGGCATCTCGATTCAGGACGTCAAGGCGGTCAAGACGCACAACCCGTTTGCCGCCAATGACATCTATATGGCCAAACAGCTGAATATCGATGTCAACGGGTTCAACAATTACGGCAGCTCCCTGGTCTACGGGCATCCGCAGGCACCGACCGCGGGCAGGTGCATTATCGAGGGGATCGAGGAAGTCGTGATGGCCGGAGGCGGCTATCTGCTGTGGGCCGGTTGCGCGGCCGGCGATACGGGTGCCGGCCTGGTTCTGAAAATCAGCTGATTCAACCCGGTTTTCTTTTCGAACTGGTTGTCCACCTTATACAGCGGCATAAACTGCACGCCGCGC